>JAQBVZ010000119.1 GCA_027625205.1 Chloroflexota bacterium | reverse complement strand
CGAGTCTCGTGAGGAGCTGGAGCAACGTGCAAGTGCTGCGGACGCCAAGGTCAGTGGCCGGCTGACTCAGCAAGTGGCAACCCGTAGCTTCACGTACCTGGGCAAAGGGAAGATAAAGGAACTGAAGGTACTGCGACAGAGCGTTCCGTTCGATACCGTCATAGCCGACGATGAGCTCAGTCCCAATCAGCAGCGCAACCTTGAACGCGCCTTTGATGATGAGGTCAAGGTCATAGACCGCACTGCGCTTATCCTGGACGTATTTGCCCGTCACGCCAGGACCAGGGAGGGGCGTGTTCAAGTGGAGCTTGCCCAGGCTCAGTACCTCTTACCCAGGCTGGCGGGTCAGTGGAGCCATTTGGAACGTCTTGGCGGAGGGATTGGTACCAGAGGCCCTGGTGAGACGCAGATTGAGACTGACCGCCGCATGGTGAATAACCATATCGTCTCGTTGAAGGCAGAACTTGAGCGGATACGCCGCCAACGGGCTCAGCACCGCCAGCAAAGGTCACGGAGCGGCATCCATGTAGTTTCGCTGGTAGGTTATACCAACGCTGGCAAGAGCAGTTTGCTTAACGCACTCACGGACGCCAACGTCATTGCGCGAGACCAGCCGTTTTCCACCTTGGACCCGGTGACGCGACGCGTCCGACTGCCAAACGGTAAATGGATGGTACTGACAGACACCGTGGGGTTTATACAAAAACTCCCGACAACTCTGGTGGCTGCCTTCAGGGCGACGCTTGAAGAGTTGGATGAGGCAGACTTGCTATTGCATGTTGTTGACATAACGCACAACAACGCATCAGGCCAGGTGGAGGTAGTGGAGAAAATCCTTGAAGAGCTTGGGGTGGACCAAAAAAACCGAATCCTCGTTATGAACAAGGTGGACTTGTTGGGGCCTGGAGTAGAAACAGGCTTGCTGAGTGAAACTCCAGGCCCGCCGTCGGTCTTAACCTCCGCACAGACCGGCCTGGGGCTTGATACGCTTTTGGGCATGATACAAGAGGCCCTTGAAAGCCCTTCAGGTGGGCCTGAGGTCGACTTGAAGGCTCAGACCATCTCAGAACGGACCGCAATTTCCTTCAGTTCTTTGACGACCCTGCAATCCTCTCGCTATTCCCTTGGGCTTTGAATTTTCAGCGGGATAGCATTTCAGCCGCCACCAAACGGGTGTTGCTGTCCGTTATCGTGGCGCACTTTTAATGACCAGGTGATACAAACATGGTAAACGGTCCAGGTCTGCTGCCTCAACGTCCATTTTTCAGTTGTGACGACGACGGTTTCTCCGTGATAGACGCAGCAGAGATGCAACAGAGCCTGCGCTCAGGCCAGGTGACTCCTGTGCTCAAGCTCAGAATAGGTCCCGGCAACATCTTTGAGAGCCGTCCTCGCAAGGTTGTGGACCGAAGTGGATTGAAGGTCACCGTGCAGTGCGACGACGACATCACCGTAACGCTGGACTTTGATGCAGAGTCCGCCCGTAAGAAGTCGCCAGAGGGCGAGTTCGTCTATCTAGGCGGCATTGATGAAGGCGACGACGGCAAAGGGTGGATGGCGGCAGGGTAGCGGGAGGTATCGTCGCAGGACCCCTGAGCAGCACCAGATGTATTTGGAAGCCCCTGGTTGCCGCCGGGGGCTTACTTTTTGTCCGTCAGTATTGCGGTCATGGTGGCCGTGGCATCGTCACTTCTCCATGGGTGTAGAATCCACGACTATGCGAGAATTCTGGAAGGCCAAGAATCCGTTGCCGCCCATGCGGGAATTACGGAAGGCCGTCAACACGTTGCCACCTACGGTGCAGGTGCCTCTTTGGGGGGCGCTCATAACCGCAGGGATGGCTATATCGGTGGTTATCTGGGCGGGGCTTGACGGGCCGAATCCTCTCGGATTGAGCGGGTCGCTTCTGATTGGTGCATTGGGTGTGGTGAGTACCACTCTCGCCATAATCACTGGCGTGATGGAGCTTGTTGAGGCGTTTCCACGCCAACATTTGGAAACAAACGTTACGTTGCAGTTTGAGGAGCAAATGGGCAGATACATCCTCATTCTGCATTTTGAAAATACCGGAGCTTTTATCTCAGCGTTCTTCGTCGGATTAGAGCTTTTAGATGATTTTGAACCCATCTGGAACCAGGACTTCCCAGGCCCGGGGGCGTATGGGAGGCCATTGGTAAGTGGAGAGAGAGACGCCATACCAGCGGTACTTACAGACGACTTAATGGGTAGAATTGATTCCCTGCGGTACGTAGCTACCTGGTCCACTGATAGGATACGGGACAAGAAATCGTTCGGAGGGTTGGTCAAGAATATGCGTGGGTATAGAGGGGCGCGGTAGGTCCAACGGAACTGGGTTCATAAGCGAAAGCTCGTCTGAGGGGGGGTACAGACTTTAGATGGCACCTCAGGTGTGCATTATTCATTGTCGCACTATTCTAGTTATGTTAATTAACAAATATAAGTAACTGCTACTACCATGCAAGACCGCTATACGGCTGATATTGGGGACTGGTCAAAGTACGGCCTGCTCCGCGGACTCTTTCAGCACACCGCCCCTCAGCTGACCCTGGGCATCGTCTGGTATCTGACACCGCCTGAAAGCAACACTGATGGACGGAAGGTTGGCTACCTTGACGAGTCGGCAGCCAATAGACGTCGCTACGCCGCTTGCGACCCTGAACTGTATGAGCGGCTCAGGACGCTGCGTGCCGACGCTACAAAGACAGGTCTTGGCGTGGAATTGGTCCCCCAAAGCGGCGTCTTGTCACCATCCACCAGATACTACGAAACCCCTATAGGTGTAACCAAGGTACCCGCCAGAGACCGGGCCGCGTATCGTCGCCAGTGGCTGAAGGGCGCCCTCCAAGCAACCGCTGACTGCGATATTGTCACCTTTGACCCAGATAACGGCCTTGAGACACCAAGCCAAAGCATGGGAAGCGCCACCTCCGGAAAGTACGTATTCTTTGATGAACTGCTCCCCTTTTGGCAGCAGGGCCAGAGCCTCATCATCTATCAACATACGTCACGGCAACGTGGCGGTGTCGTAACGCAGACCAGCAACGTCCGCAGTGGTCTGTCGCAGCACCTTGGTATCGACGGCACCCGCATACAGGCGCTCCGTTTCCGTACGCAGTCGTCACGCACGTACTTTGTCGTACCAGCGGAACAGCACGGGAGCCGTCTCATCTCTGCCATTGATGCCTTCAAGGCAACCCCTTGGGTCACGCTGGGCCATTTTGCCTACGGTTAAACGTTGAACCTGATTGCCATGCTGGGCGTATGGCATAATGAAGGAGTTAGCGTTATACCTGATGCTCCCCTGCCAACATCTCCTTCACCGCGCCATGCGCGCGCCCTTGCAAATGAGAACCTTCATGCACATGTACCGACTTACTGCAGCATCTCTGTTAGCCATTGGGTTAATGGCGCTTGTTGCAGCGTGCTCTTCGTCAACAGCAACCCCAACTGCAGCCGCCCCCGATGACGTGCCTGAGGGTCTGGAGCCTCTTTGGGAGGTCTGGGAAAACCTCCATGAGCAGTTCTATGACCAGGAACAGCTAAACACTGATGTCCTTCTGGAGGCAGCCATCCGTGGCATGCTGGATGCCTTGGATGATCCCTATACGGCCTACCTGCCGGAGGAAGAATACACAATTAGCACCTCTGACCTTGGAGGCAGCTTTGAAGGCATAGGCGCTCAGGTAACGGACAGAGACGGTCAAATTGTGATTATCAGGCCCATATCAGGCTCCCCTGCTGAAGAGTCCGGTATCAGAGCAGAGGATGTGGTGCTTTCTGTCGATGGTGAAAGCCTGGAAGGGCTCACCCTGCTTGAAGCCGTGCTGAAAATTCGGGGACCTAAGGGCGAGCCTGTGATATTGAGCGTCTTGCATGCAGGTGACTCCACAACGGTGGACATCACGGT
>JAQBVZ010000118.1 GCA_027625205.1 Chloroflexota bacterium | reverse complement strand
CGGACCAAGCTCCTCCACAGTCCCCGGCGTCTCCGATAGCTTGGGCACTATCCCAGGCATAACCAGTTCACCATATAAGGGGTCAGTCACCTTGATAAGCATCTCCCGCGCCCAGTAATGCGGGTCGTTGAAGATATCCTCAATGCTGTTCACGGGGCCTGCCGCCACCTCTTCGCGGTCAAACATCGCCAGCAGGTCCACGCGGTTGTACTGGCTGGTAATGCCGTCCACTATGGCGTCAAGCTCTACGCGGTGGGCCAGTCGGGGCTCCAGAGTAGAGAACCGTTCATCAGCCGCTAGGTCTTCACGGCCTACCGCCTTGCAGAAACGCTGCCACATGCGGTCTCCAGTGCAGGCCAGAGCAATCCAACCACCGTCCTTAGACGGGAATTGGCCGTGGGGCGCAGCATACGGAGCGCCCGCCCTGCCGGTGCGATCACGAATGGTCCCACGATTAGAGTAGTCAACAGTGATGGTGTCCAAGAGTCGGAAGGTGGTCTCATACAGGGCCACGTCCACCACCTGTCCTTGTCCTGTACGGTCACGGTGACGCAGCGCCAACATGGTCCCAAAAGCGCCAAAGATTGGAGTGATGTAGTCCGACAGCGTGGTGGACCCGGGCGTCAGCGGTGGCCCGCCGGGTTCGCCCGCCAGGTACGTGAGTCCGCCAAAGCCATGACCCACCCGTGCAAACCCCGGCTTGGAGGCGTAGGGCCCCGTCTGGCCGTAACCCGTCGCCCTGACCAAGATAACGTCAGGCCGCACCGCCTTGAGGTCGTCATACCCAATGCCCCATCGCTCCAGGGTGCCCGGCCGGTAGTTCTCCACCACCACGTCACAGTGCGCCACCATCTTCCCGATGAGGTCTTGTCCTTCCGGTTGGCGGAGGTCACACGTCACTGACTTCTTGTTGCGGGCCTCCTGAGCCCATATGGGCGAATGGCCGGGGTGGTCCGCACCCCACGTACGGAGCGGGTCAACGACGCCGGTCTGCTCCACCTTGATAACGTCCGCGCCAAATTCACCAAGGAATGTGGCAATGCACGGCCCGGCAAAGAGGGTGCCCAGGTCCAAGACGCGAACGCCTTCTAAGGCTTTGGGGCTGTTGCTTGCAGGGGATTCTGACAAAGAGACCTCACGTTTACGATGATGTTGGGGTGCGCGCCATAGAGCCATGGCTACGCTATACGTAGTATCTCTGAGAGAGAGTGACGCCGCAAGCCTGGGCCCCTGCGCTTTGAGAAGCCTACCGCAGCAGCATATCCACCGCCAAGGCCAGAGTCACCCATTAGGGTGACTCCTACGGGGAGCTAATCACCCGTTTGAGTTATGTGGTCCCTTTGCTCGCTATTTAGAATACTGACGGAACTTATTCGGGTAGGGTTACGATGCTGGGCCAGCGCGTCATCACACTTGAAACAGCGCCAATCCTCTCCCGGCCGCACCAGGCGTTTACGGCGGCGGGGTATCTGACGTATGCCGCTGAGAGTGCAGGCAAGATTGAGCAACTGACCACGATGTTTGACCCTGATTTGGTCATCATTGCCACTGATTGTGAAGGCGCTACGGCTATTGCATCAATTCAGGCCATCCGCAGAAGCTCAAACGTACCCATAATAGCTATCACTGCGTTTCACACGGAACATGACATTATCAATATCCTTGCTGCTGGCGCTGACCTGTATTTGGACAGCTCAGTCTCAAGCAACTTGCTTGTAGCCCAGGCGCGAGCTCTCCTGCGCCGACGAAGCGATCCTGATGCGGTGGTATCCGGTTATCACGACTCTCTGATTGACCTGGACGTCGCTCGTCACTACGTGGCCATCAGAGGGGAGCGGCTCAAGCTGAGCCCAACTGAGTTCCGGTTATTGGTGATTTTGGCAATGAATGAAGGCAAGGCGGTCAGTCATCAGGAGTTAATTGACGCAATCTGGGGCTCCCCGTACCCACCAAAAGGCGGACTCCGGTGGCACGTGTCCGCACTCCGGAAGAAACTAGAACCAGACCTGCATAATCCTCAGGTAATTGTGACCGTGAGGGGCGCAGGTTATGCATATATTGCGCCATCCACTGCAGGACATGCGGCCCGGGAAGCTCAAAAGCGCGCCATATCTCCGTAGCCCGTTCGATGCTGTTGAAAACCCTGGCTTGTTACGACATCTCGGCCAGGCACGCGCGCAGGGACGCCTCAAACTCAGCCCGCTGCCAACGACGTACCTCGGGCGCATCCATCGCCTCTTGTACTTCACTCGGCGTCCGGGACAACCGCTCCAGACTCACCGCGGACCAGACCAGGCTCTGGTCCAGTTCCAGACGAGTCGCTTCTTGGACCCGCCACTGCTTGAGCTTTTTTAAACAGTTGGCTTCCTCTGGCGTGGGGCGTCCCGCCGCCATCTTTGGACGATACACGGGCGGTTTCCCTGTGCCGGTGCTGATGGCCTCCTGCAGTCCACGGCCATACCGCTGGATGCCGTTCTCATTCAACCCCGGCGCATCCGCAAGGTCATCCTGAGGATGAGCGGCCAAATGCAGCAAGGCGGAGTCAGGCAGTACGCGGAAGGGAGGCACACCCCTGCGGCGCGCCTCTCCGTCACGAAAGGCGAAAAGCTCTTTGAATATGGCAAGCGCCTTGGGGTCAAGAATGCCGCTCCCCTTCACGGACAGGAACGTCGTTTCATGGTCAGGAGGCACAAACCGCACATCTGCAATGCGCTGGCATTCCTCAGCCACCCATGCGGCCCGGCCCAAAGCTTCAATTTTCTGGTCAAGAATATCCCGCAAGGTCATCAGGTGACGGACGTCTCCTGCAGCGTACTCCAGCGCCTCCTTGGTTAGAGGCCGTAGACTCCAGTCCGCCCGCTGCAACCGCTTGTCCTTGGGCAGTACAATCCCCAGCAGGTCTTCCGCCAAGGCGCCAAGGCCAAAATGCTCAATGCCAGCGAACCGCGCCGCAATGGTGGTGTCATACAGGCGGTGGATGTGATAGCCCCACTCACGGTCAAGGCTGCGGACGTCATAGTCTGCGCCGTGGGCAAGTATCGTAACGTGCTCATCAGCCAACAGGTGGGCCAATGGCGACATATCACCCACTGCAAAGGGGTCAACCACCCACACTCGTGTAGGCGTGGCAAGCTGTACCAGGCAGAGCTGCTCCGGATAACGGAAGAAACTGTTCCCCTCGGTGTCGAGTGCGACCTGGGGCTCACGCAAGGCCGTTTCAACAGCCTCTTCAAGCTCAGCGTCTGTAGTAATTATCTCCAAGGGAGCAGTAACCGATATGACTATGAGAGGGCCTCCTAGGTGCGTGCATCACGTTGTCGCATGCTTATTGCCCAGAGGATACCACCTCCATCATGTGCCACCACTGGCATCGGGCTTGCCTGCGCGGTACCATAGGCCGGTTCTACAGAGCAATCCTAGGCATGGAGTGTTATACCATGGCTGACCGCATTGTCGACCATATCAGTGAGGCAGCGGCCTCCAAAGCGCGCGAGGGCCAGCACCAGGTATCAGCAAGCCTGGCGGCCATCTACGGTGAGTTATCGAACCAGGACCCGGAGATGGTGACGCTGGACCTCACTGGCGAGCATAACGAGTACCACTTACGGCTATCACTAGGACTGGCCAAGAAGCTTCTGAAGAAGCTGGACGGGCTGGACCTCTAAACCTCAGGCAGGAGCAATCCATGAATTTCACCGACCGCCGCCGCAGGCTGCGAAAGCAGTTTGCAGACACGACCTGCGTTCAGCCCGCCTCCGTTTTTGATCCGATATCAGGCCGCATTGCGGACTCCCTGGGCTTTGAGCTAGGCATGCTGGGGGGGTCGGTTGCCAGTGCGGTGATTCTGGGTGCGCCAGACCTGGCGGTGATGACGCTGTCTGAACTGGCGGAACAGGTCCGCCGTATAACCCGCGCATCGGACGTCAGCCTCATCGTGGACGCTGACCACGGCTACG
>JAQBVZ010000117.1 GCA_027625205.1 Chloroflexota bacterium | reverse complement strand
CACACGGAAGCAGCTCGTTCAAGCACAGACTAACTTTGGATGTGGTACAAATACCGGGGGCAGGTCACCGGTACGATGCCAACCCTGAGTCAATCGTAATCTGAGTCAGAATCAGCCACGTTATTCTGCTTTCATACGTGGTTTCATACTTGCCCTAACTTTGACTCCACGGTTTTATTCCAGGCTCGAATTTCCCATGTGTTCTAATGTATTAGTCTTGGTGGAGATGGGGGAGAGTGGACCTCTACCTCAGGAATAGGATTCAACTACTCAGCGTCTCTTGCTCAAGTGTGAGTTTGAGTGGTTCAATTGCGAAACACTCATCAGGATGAGCGGCCTTGGAGAGGCAAGCCACATATAGCCGACAGGGAGTTACGCCTTGCGGACGGCGAGGGTGAGCATGACGCCTTCAACGTCCTGCTCTTCAGCGTAAGCGCCGTCAGGCGCGGGCTCCTGGCTGAGGGCGTCACTCAGCGTTTCCTGCTTGATGTAGGCGTTATGGGTGGTCAGGACAGCGCTGATGCGGTCGTCTGCGCCGGTGATGTGCGTAACGATGTGGTCTGCTATGTCAAGGTCAGCCTTCTTGCGCAGGTCTTGCAACCGGTGTACCAACTCCCGCGCGAGGCCCTCAGACTCAAGCTCAGGCGTGAGTTCCGTGTCGACAGCGACGGCAATTGAGCCCTCCAGGGCCACGGCCAGCCCTGGCAATTCCTCTACGTCCACCAGCACTTCGTCTGGCTCCAATGTGAACTCGCCCACAGTGATGGGTGTGCCTGCACGGACCAGGCCTGCCACTTCAAAGGGGTCGGCGGCTTCCAGGGCAGCCCTGATGCGGCCAACCTCCTTGCCGTACTTGGGGCCAAGCACTGGAAGGTTGGGGCGCAGCTTCACGTTGACTACCGCTGCGTCCTCAGCAGGTTCCAGTGCCTTCACATTAAGCTCATCCAGTATCTGGCTCTCAATCATGGGCAGTAGCTCACGCTCTTCAGGGCGGACGTTGGCAAAGGCCCTCGCCAACGGCTGTCGCACCTTCACGCCCGCCTTGCTCCGGGCCGCGCGGCCCAGGCTGGCGATACGCATTGCAAGGCGCACTGCCCTATCCAGCTTGTCGTCAATGAGCGACGCCTCGGCCACAGGGTAGTCGGCCAGGTGGACGCTGGACGCTGCGCCTTCAGGGGCCAGGTTGCGGAACATCTCGTCGGCCACAAAGGGCGTGAGAGGCGCCATGAGCTTGCTGAGAGTCAGCAGGCAGGTGTACAGCGTCACGTAGGCCCACGCTTTGTCGTCGTCATTCTCAGATTTCCAGAAGCGGCGACGGCGTCCGGCGTCCGTGGGGTTGTACGTCTCCAGCAGCGAGGTCACAGAGGCCACGAGGTCGTTCAATTCCGAGATGATCCAGCGGTCCAGCTCGTTGTCAGGCGCTTCTGCCAGGGCGGGGCCGCCGACTTCACCCTTCCACAACCGGGCGTGGTCCTGGGGGTCAAAGCCGTCAATATTGGCATAGGTGACGAAGAAGCTGTAGGTGTTCCAGAGCGTGAGCATAAAGCGGCGCAGGGACTCTTGCACAAGGCCCTCAGAGAAGCGACGCGCCACACCAGCGGGGCCCGCGGTGAAGAGGTACCAGCGCAAAGCGTCCGCGCCCTGCTTGCTGAGCACGCTCCACGGGTCCACCACGTTGCCCTTGGACTTGGACATCTTCTCTCCCTTGTCATCCAGGATGAGACCCAGGGAGATAACGTTCTTGTAAGAGGCCTTACCCGTAATGAGGGTGGAGAGCGCCAGCAGGCTGTAGAACCACCCGCGAGTCTGGTCTATGGCCTCTGTGATGTAGTCAGCGGGAAAGTACGGGCTGGCCACAAGGTCATGCACGTTGTTCAGCGTGACCTCACCGTTGGGCAAGGGCAACGTCACGGGGTAGTTCCACTGAGCAAAGGGCATTGCACCGGAGTCATACCAGGCGTCTGCCACCTCAGGGACGCGGGACATGGAGCCGCCACAGTCCGTGCAGGTCAACGTCACGCGGTCCACGTAGGGCCGGTGGAGGTCAAGGTTGTCGACAAGGCCAACCGTGTCAGCGGTGGCGCGCTTCCGCAGCTCATCCACGCTGCCGATGCAGGAGTAGGACTCGCAGTCGTCGCACTTCCAGATGGGAAGAGGTGTGCCCCAGTAGCGTTCGCGCGAGACCGCCCAGTCCACGTTGTTGCGGAGCCACTCACCAAAGCGGCCCTCCTTGATGTGTTCCGGGTACCAGTTGATGGCCTGGTTGTTGGCCACCATCTGATCCTTCACCGCAGTGGCCTTGATGTACCAGGAGGTCTTGGCGTAGTACAGCAACGGCGTGCCGCACCGCCAGCAGAAGGGGTACGTATGGCGGATAGTTTCTCGTTTGAACAGCAGTCCCCTGCTCTCCAGGTCCTGCATCATGTCATTGTCAGCTTCTTTGACGAACTTACCCCTGCCAGGAGTGTCGCTGAATATCACGCCACGCAGGTCAACGGTGTGGACGGTGGGCAGGCCGTGGGCTTGTCCCAATTCCTGGTCGTCGGCGCCGTAGGCGGGGGCGTTGTGGACGATGCCTGTGCCGGTATCGATAGTTACGAAGTCAGCCGGGTACAGCCGGTGAACGTGGTCAGCCAGTTCAGGCGGCACGTACGGAGGCTGGTAGCTGAGGCCAGCTAGCTCTCCACCGCCAAGGCTGGCGATTTCCTGCCAGCCGTCACCAAGGGCCTGCTGTTGCAAGCCACGCGCGACGATGAGTCGTTCGGTTGGCCGGTCTTCCGGCGCTTGCACAAGGACGTACTCCTGCTCAGGGGATATGGTGGCTGCGGTGTTGGCCGTCAGCGTCCATGGTGTGGTGGTCCAGATGAGCAACGTGGGAGGGTCACCGTTCCACTTGCCCGTAGCGCTGTCGTAGCCAAGGCGCGCCAGGGTGTCTGCCGACGCTTGGTCCTGACCGTCACGCAACGGGAAACGGACGTATATGGACGGGTCAGGGGTGTCTTCCTTGTAGCCCAGCGCCACCTCATGGGAACTGAGGCTGGTCACACAGCGAGGACAGTGGGGCGTCACTTTGTAGCCTTCATAGACAAGATTGCGGTCCCATAGGTCTTTGAATATCCACCAGCCGGTCTCGATGTACTTGTTCTCGTAGGTAATGTAAGCCTGGTCCATGTCCAGCCAAACGCCGGCGCGCTCTGTCATGGCCTCCCACTCTTTGACGTAGCGAAAGACGCTCTCACGACACCTGCGGTTGAACTCTTCTATGCCGTAGTCTTCCACCTCACGCTTAGAGGCAAGGCCGAGTTCCTTTTCCACTTCCAGCTCCACAGGCAGGCCGTGGGTGTCCCAGCCGCCACGACGCAGGGGGCGGTACCCGCGCATGGTCCAGTAGCGGATGATGACGTCCTTGAAGACACGAGAGAGCACATGGTGGATGCCAGGGCTGCCGTTGGCCGTGGGCGGCCCCTCATAGAATATGAAGAGTGGCGCGTCTTTGCGGACCACATCCACCTGGTGAAAGGTGTCCGATTCACGCCACCGGCTGAGGACGGCCTCTTCTAGGTCAGGGAAATTGACTCTGCTGGAGACGGGCTCGAACTTTCGCTGGGCATCAACCATACGTGCATTTTCCGTCTATTGAAGTAGGGGTAGGAGCAACGCGCGTCCGGGCCATGGGCCACGAGGAGAGCGTTGCACCGCAGGGCCAGCGTAACGAAGGGCTTCAGGGGTGTCAACCGCGACCAGTACCTACCTGCGACGGCGGCGGAAGGTCTCAGGGCGTTTCCGTGGGGTGTCTGGGCGCTCATCAGGACGAGGCGCTGATGGCTCAGGAAGGGCCTCAGTAGCATCGACAATCACGTCTGGAGCATCTTCCTCAGGCGGGGGGATTTCAGCGGTTGTCACATCAAAAATCTGTACTTCTTCTGGGGGCCGTGCAGCCCGCGCCTCTGCGGTGCGAGTCGATTCC
>JAQBVZ010000116.1 GCA_027625205.1 Chloroflexota bacterium | reverse complement strand
GTAATCTGGGACTGCCAGTTCAAATTGGACCTTTCTCGTGCAATGGACCATTTGGAGTCGCTACGTGCGGCCTGATATATGGGGTTCTTTATCAGCACGAGCAGCATCGTTGACCTGACGCGTCGCCGGAAGTATGGTTTCGCCGTAAGCGGCCGTACCTGCCTGTAGGAGACCAGCCATGCACAACGGTTTGCCGGTTTGGGACTCAGACACCCACTACAACCCGACCATTGAGACTATGTCGGCATACTTTGACCCGGAGTTTCGGGAGAAGCTGCCGTTGCTTGAGCAATACAAGGTGAAGGGCAGGAAGGGCCGCGAGGACCCGAACCGCCATCACTACGCGGTTGGGAAGGTTGCCTACAAGCGCATTTTGGGTGAGGCAGGCCCCGCAGCGACGCCAGTGGTCAACGCCGGCAAGCGCATGGGTTCGAAAGCTCCCTCCTCCGGCGTTGAGGATGACCTTGTGGACGCTCGCATTGCCGATATGGACGAGGAGGGCGTGGACGTCCACATGATGGTCCCCGGCGTGCTGATGAACGTTTCCATGTTGGGCGACCCTGCCTTTGAAGTGGGCATCATGCGCGCCTACCATCGAGCCGCCAACGACTTCTGCAGCAAGTACCCACACCGGCTCAAGGCACTCATGATTGTCACGGGCAATGACGTTGAGGCATCAGTGGCGGAGATCAAACGGTGGGGCAGTTCATCATGGGCGGTGGGCGTGTGGCCCTTCCCCGGCATGGAGCGCCCGTTGGACCATCCGGACATGGAGCCCATCTGGGCGGCGGCCAATGAGCAGGGGCTGGCCATCATGAGCCACAGCGTGGCCTGGGACCCGCCCTATTACCCCGGCTACCGGGACGTATGGGACAACCTCTTTATTGGGCGGCTGTCGTCGCACCCGTGGGGCGGCATGCGGGCCGTGGCATCGTTCTTGGGCGCGGGCATCCTTGACCGTTACTCTGACCTCAAGTTTGGCGTGCTGGAGTCCGGCTGCGGTTGGCTTCCCTTCTGGATGCGGCGGATGGAGGACCACGTTCACTACGTGGGTACCACCGCGCCCCTCAAACACACCATGGAAGAGTACATGACCGGCGGCCGGTTCTTTGCCTCAATGGAGATGCATGAGGGCGAGGACATGGTCAAGATGGTGACCACCTTTCTGGGCGACGGCGTACTCATGTACGCGTCCGACTATCCGCACCCGGAGTGCAAGTTCCCTGACTCCGCAGACCACGTGCTGGCGTGGAAGAGCTTTGACGAGTCCGCCATGCGGAAGCTGATGTGGGAGAACGCCGTCCGTTGCTTTGGTGAGCCCTAGCCTGCTGACGCGACCTGGTGCTTGAGCGTGACCTCACGCCTCTCACGGGCTGACTGCATGACCGCCAGGCTGACCTCCAGCGTGACCTTTC
This sequence comes from Chloroflexota bacterium, assembly GCA_027625205.1. GTDB lineage: Bacteria > Chloroflexota > Dehalococcoidia > Lucifugimonadales > Australimonadaceae > JAQBVZ01. The sequence goes on along the minus strand of JAQBVZ010000116.1, from coordinate 2,556 downwards.
CCCATCTACCATCGTCGCTTGGCGCCACGTTGTTCACCACCGTATCGCACAACTGGCCAACGAGCCCATCACGGCCCGTTTCCTCCACCTTGGTCTGGCCCTCACAATAAAGCTATCAATTGAACGGCAGGAACAGGTCGTCCAGCGGCATGGGCCGAGTCATCAGGCCCTGGTCCAGCAGGTGCCGTTGGAGCGTGTCCAACGTGCTCCGGTTGCGCTCTAGGCCGTAGGGCCATGGGTCACCACCAGGGAACAGCGCGTCCATCTCCTCCACCGCTTCAAGTTGCCAGGGCAGCATGGTCTTCTGTGAGCCCCGGTAGTGGAGTTGCGGCCCCAGGACCTGCTTCTTGGCCTCCACCAAGGCGTTATACACGCTCTCCGCAATCCAGGGCTGCTCATTGTAGAGTGGCCTGCGTATGACAACGGTATGCATGATGGGGTAGACGCCGGTGCGCTGGAAGTAGTCCTTTTCCGTCTCATGGTAATTGGGGAAGAGCCGCACTACGTTTTTCCCGTCGTGGAAGGAGTCTGGGATGTCCGCGCCAATGATGGCGTCCAGGTTTCCCTTCTCCAATTCATCGCTCAGCGTTGATTCATTGGGGATGGCGTCGACAGTGATGGCCTTGCCCACGGGGTGCACGTTGTCCAAGATATGAGGCACCCTGGGCTTGTTGATGCCCCCCTCTAACCACAGCACATCCTCAGACCGAACGCCAAAGTCATCTTGCAAGAACCCGCGTATCCAGACGGCGGCGGTCATGGAGAAGACCGGCACACCAATCCGCTTGCCCTTCAGGTCAGCGGGAGTCTTGATGTCTGCGTTTTTGTTGATGTAGATGTAGGAGTGCCGGAAGACGCGAGACGGGAACACGGGCAGCGCCACAAAGGGGACCTCCTCCTGGCTGGACCGCGTCATGAAGTAGGAGCAGGAGAGCTCGCCCATGTGGTAGTCATCCTTGGTCACCATCATCATGAAGATGTCCTGGGGGCTCTGGTAAGAGTCGTAGGTCAGGTCAATGCCCTCAGCCAGGACGCTCTTGTCCCGTAGAGGTTCCGTGCGGTCGTACGGGCCGCATGCCATTTTGATGGGGATATTTGCCATAACTCACTTCTCCTGAGGGTCGCTCTCTAGGGCTCGTGCCAGGTGCCGCACCAGATGATACTCGGCACAGCTAGTCTTTGCACAACGTTGTCCCGTATCACGTACGCCTGGTACCATGACGTATCGGCGTAGCGCTAACGAGGTGTCCATGGCTGTTGAACGTAGGTTGCCCCCTTGGCTGAAGGTGAAGATGCCCGGCGGCCCCGTGTACCTAGAGGTGCGGGAGCGGCTGCGGTCTGCCGAACTCCACACGGTGTGTGAGGAAGCTCACTGCCCCAACATTGGCGAGTGCTGGGAACGTCGCAGCGCCACGTTCATGATATTGGGTGAAATCTGCACCCGCGCCTGTCGCTACTGCGCCGTGACCAGCGGACGCCCGACTGGCTTGGACATGGAGGAGCCGGAGCGTCTGGCCCGCACCGTGGAGCAGATGGCGCTCCGCTACTGTGTCATCACCTCCGTTGACCGTGACGACCTCCCCGACGGTGGGGCGTTCATATTTGCGGAGAGCATACGGAAGATAGGGGAGCGGCTGCCCTCCTGCCACGTTGAAGTGCTTATTCCTGACTTTCAAGGCCACTGGCGTGACCTCCGCCATGTGCTGGAAGCCAAGCCCGCTGTGCTGAACCACAACATTGAGACGGTCCGCCGCGTCTTTCATAGCGTGCGGCCAAAGGGCGACTATGACCTTTCACTGGAGCTACTCCGGCAGTCCAAGGAGCTTGCGCCGGACATCCCCACGAAGAGCGGCATGATGGTGGGCCTTGGTGAGACGAAGGATGAAGTGTTGGAGACCATGGCTGACCTCCGTGCCGTGGGCTGTGACCTGCTGACCATTGGTCAGTACCTGCGCCCCTCACCCAAGCATGTGGCCATGGACCGCTTCTACCACCCGGATGAATTTTTTGAGTTGCGTGAGGCGGGTGAGCGCATGGGCTTCCGTCACGTGGCCTCCGGCGCGTTGGTCCGCTCCTCCTACCACGCAGATGAACAGCATGAGGCCGCCACAGCCATCATTAGCGCGTAGGCCTGTCGAAGAGCGGCAGCGTGAGCGGGCCTGGTTTGCTGAAGAAACTACGATGCCCCTTTTTGTGACTGGAAGTTGTCAATACGAAACATTAAGTTGCTAATAAGTCAATTTAATGTTGACAATACCTGCGTGAATGGTTGACAATGCTTGTCAATTAAGTTGCTAAAGGAACGGCTCAATGGCAAGGCGTGGTAGCGAAATACCGGACTTCCTATTTGAAAATGTTGAGGCTCACCCAACCGATATTGTTCATTTTGCTGCCGCTCACTTTGAGGTCACGCGTCAATCTGTTGCAAAGCACATGAAAGAACTGGTCTCAGGCGGACTTATAAGCGCAGAGGGAAATACAAGGGCGCGAACGTACCGCATCAACTCTTTCATAGTCCCACTCGTAGATATCCCAATTTTGGAAGAGGACGTGATA
>JAQBVZ010000115.1 GCA_027625205.1 Chloroflexota bacterium | reverse complement strand
GCCACGCGCATCATCTGCATGGACCCGCCCGCCACCAGAATGTAGGGGTGCGGCTTCTGGATGGGCTTGGGGTCAAAGGGCGCGTCCTTCAGCGTGAAGTACTTGCCCTGGAAGTTCGTCCGTTCATTCTTGAAAAGCTCGTGCATGATGGTCAGCGTCTCTTCGACACGTTCGACTCGCTCGTCGTAAGGCGGGTGGTCTATTCCATAGGCCGTGTACTCGTGCATATCCTCTACCGCCGTACCCAGGCCGAGCATAGCACGACCGTTGGAGACGTGGTCCAGGGTGGCAATGCACTTGGCCAGGAGCACGGGGTGCCGGAACATCACCGGAGACACCATAGTGCCCAGCTTGATTGTGCTCGTATGGGCAGCCATGTTCCCCAGCACTGTCATCGCCTCCAGCATGTCGCTGGTCAGGCCAATGGGCTGATGAGGCGTAAAGTGGTCAGAGACGTAATAGCCGTCAAACCCCAGCCGCTCGGTGACCTGGCAGGCTTCCACCAGGCCCTCAAAGCTCATGCCTGCCGCGCCGCCCAGACTAAAGGTGATCTTTCCGTTGGCCATGGTACCTCCCGCGCCCGTGACTTCCTGAGCGCGATGGGCAGTATAGCACCGGGAACCCCAGACTCACTGGCCATGGCCATGGCCACTGCCGTTGCAGACGCCTGTGGGGCCCGCGTCCGTGAACTTCCCATCACCGCTGAAAAGATGCACCGGAACATCACTTCAACGCCCCGCTAAGGCCAACGCTAGCTTGCAATGGTCCCGTTGTGGGCCTGCACGGTGCGTGCTAAAGTGTGGCCGCTCATTGACATGTGACTTAAGGAGGCCATCTTGGGGAACTTCTACGACGAGTTGTTGGGCGCTTGGGACAAGTCGAACGCCACGAAGTTAAAAGCTCGCAAATACATCCACGAGGATGAAATCGAGTGGGTCTCGACTCCACAGGATGAGAAGGTTGGTCTGCTGGTGGCGCCAGAGACCGGCTTTGAGACCTGGGGGACGGAGTCAGCAGTCGCGGAGATTGCTCCCGGCTGGAACACCGGCAAGCATGCCCATGGTGAAGAGGGCCTCTACATCACCCAGGGTGAGGGCTTCAGCGTTATCAGCGGCAAGCGGTATGACTGGGCCAAAGGCACCACACTATGGGTTCCCTTTGGCGCAGAGCACCAGCACTTCAACACCGGTGATGGCCCAGCTCGTTACTACTCGGTCACATGCTCCCACTTAGAGCAGTTCCTGGGCATCTTCAAGTTGGAGCAACTTGAGACGTGCGGCCCCACGGACAATATTGTGGACGCGCCCGTCTCCGCCGACGGCTTTGATGACAAGGGACGACGCCTCCGTTTGTGGTGGGATGAAGCGCCACAAGTCCGCTCCAGTGAAGACGACCGCGGTCTCAAGCAAGACCCAGATGCGCCCCTGCTGGCTGATGAAGCCTTTGACACCACCATGAGCACACACCATTCGCTGATGATTCACTTCATGAGGGGCAACGGCTTCCAGAACAAAGAGTTGGAGATTAGCGGCATCCTCTCTGATGACCCCCACACCCACGGCGGGCGGCACGCCCATATGGAGGCCATCCTCTACATCCTTCAGGGTGAGGGTTACAGCATAGTGGACGGTGAGAAAATCCCCTGGAGGCAAGGGACCTGCTTCCATGTACAGGGCCCTCAGACCATGCACCAGCACTTCAATGAGAGTGACGTAGCGTCTCACATGCTGCGGACTGCTCCTGGAATTCGCATGAATTTCTTCCAGGAGATTGCTGAGGAGCGCTTCCCGTACCTGTGGTTTGAGTCCCACGACCACATTCACTAGCGCCAAGACGCACAGATTATGTAACGGCCCCAGCCTTTTTAAGTCTGGGGCCGTTAGGTGTTTCGCCTAACTGTCAGAAATGCTTAGGGTGAAGCCAGGGTCAGGCGAAACAACCTAACCCTCCGTGGCATGCCCGTGAGTCCATCCCTAGGAGTGTCCTCGTCAATGTCCAAGCTCTCATCAGTCACATCCGTGACATACGGTGATAACAGCAGCCGCTCAACCAGAGGGATGGGCAACACAAGTTGCGTTTTGAGGACAGTGCTGCCAGACCAGGGCCGGTCCATCTCTCGAACGCCAAAGCCAGGAATATTCAACAACCATTTGTACAGTTCAATCAGGGTTCCGGGAGTGGAGGAGGCCGGAATAATGAGGTCAACCTCGCCTGAAATCAGCTCACCATCATTCCCAATAAAAGGCTGTCTGGCGCCAGGGGGCTGTTCAACGATTTGCTTTTCCGCATCAGTTGGCTTGCCTTCGTCGTCAGGAGCCTGAGCTGCCTCAACCGCGCGTGGCGTCCCTTTAAACTCACCACCCAGATAGTCAATTGCAGTCTTGAATCCCTCTGAAGTGTTCATGACGCTGGAACTGAATATGAAGCCACCCTCCTGGCCGGGGCGGCTACGTCGAATACAGCTAATCAACTCCTCCCGAGGAGCGCCTTTGAGGATGTATCCCGCCGCACCGGTCTGGATGGCTAAACTCAGGTACTGGTCGTAGGCGCTGAAGATCAACACAGACCCTGCAAAGCCATCAGCTTTCAACATGTTGATGGCCTCAATGCCGTCCGTCTGGTCCATGCGGATGTCCATCAAAATGACGTCTGGGGCCGTTAATGCCGCCTGCCCAACGGCTTCCTCAGCGCTACTGGCTTCCCCAACAACGTCTATGTCATCCTCAACTTCCAGCATGTGCCTGAGTACCTGTCGTAGCGCTGGTTCATCGTCTACTACTAGTACTTTCACTCTGCCTCCGATAACCGCCAGTCCCAATCCCATACGGCTGGTTTCTTCTATCCACTCTGCGCAACTTAGCTGCAAAAAGAAACGACAAAAGGTGTGAAACTAATGGGGTAGCGGTGTGCACGGTGTAAAATAATGGCTCACCAGCTTGTAACGCAGCTACCCTGTATGAAGAGAACGGCGCAATTCGCATCGCCCCAGGCGTCACTACCGTAGCACTTTTCAGTAGCGCTTTTGCAATCAGGCGGAAGAGGCGTCGCCCGTTATCAAAGGCAGTTCCACAGTAAACGTGGCCCCTGCTCCCGCCTCACTGTCCACTGTGAGCTTGCCTCCATGCTCTTTGACAATGCCATAGCAAATGCTCAGGCCCAGGCCAGTACCCTTGCCACGTTCTTTGGTGGTAAAGAATGGGTCAAACACTTTACGGATGTGCTCTTGTGAGATGCCTGGTCCGTCATTCTTAAAAATGATATGGAGCACCCCACCGGCCTGCTGCGTTTTGATGGTGAGGTTGCCGCCGCCAGTGATCTCTCTCATAGCCTGCCCCGCATTGATGATGAGGTTGGTAAACACCTGCTGCATCTGGTTGAAGTCCGCCATTGTCCGCGGCAGGTCGGCTTGCAGGTCCAAGGCTATCTAGACGTCATTGGCCCCCGGCTGGACCGACCACAACTTCAGTGATCTATGAACCACTTCATTGATGGAGATGTTCTCTCGGTACGGTGGGCTGGGGCGCGAGAATGTGAGCAACCCTTGCACGATATCAATTGCCCGGCGGGTCTCTGAATTGAGCGACTCTAGGATACGGTCTAAGTCCTCCGGCTTTGCAATGCCGCCCCGTAGCATTTCGGTATAGCCCATAACCACAGTGAGCGGGTTATTCAATTCATGGGCTACACCGGATACCAGTTGGCCAATCGCGGCAAGCTTCTCTGACTGGATAAGCTGTTGCTGCGTCTCCTCAAGTCGGCCAACCAGCGTGCCGCCGTCGCCCCGGACCGGCCCAAAGGCCACATCATACGTGCGCCTTTCATTCCCTTCCCCAATCGAAAATTCCACGTACGTAGTAGCATTTGCGTCTGAATATTGCAGCAACATGGCCACTTCAGGCCAAGCATCTTCAGCCAGCCGCCCAATCATGGACGCAGCCGGTCTGCCCATCATCTTTCCCGCAGCATCATTGCTATCAACAATTCTGCCTTGCGGGT
>JAQBVZ010000114.1 GCA_027625205.1 Chloroflexota bacterium | reverse complement strand
CTGGGTGTTACTGGACTTGTGGGAAGGCGCGCAGGCAGGGGAGGGTACGGAGACCACTGTTGAGTACGGGGTGACCATTGCCGCCTCAGTAGCCAAGCGGTACCTGGAGATGGGACGCAGTGTTGGTCTGTATAGCTGGGGAGAGAAGCGGGAACTCATACAACCAAGGCCGGGCTCCGCGCAGTTTGGCCGCATCATGGAGAAGCTGGCTATCGTCCAGGCGGGAAGTGAGGGGCCGCTGAATGATGCCATGCCTGAGGCCACGGACCAGGTCTTGCCGGGCTCCAGCGCAGTGCTTATAAGCTCTGCCAACCCAACGGACATCTCCTCAGCTGCGCGTATCTTGGCTAACCACCGCGTCGTCGTGGTGCCAATATATCTCGACGCGGCCAGCTTTGGTGGGCGACCGTTGGCCAATGACGCATTGGCTGAGTTGACGGCACTTGGCATTGAAAGTTACGTCATCCACAAGGGTGATGAGATTGAACGCACCCTGGACTCTCGCACACGCCGTCCCTTGGCCTCTTTGCCACAGCTTTCCTGGGTGAACAAATGATAGCCATGCAGCGGTGGCAGAGCAGGCCCCAGAGCGGCTACATCACGGTGCTGCTGGCGGCGCTTGTGCTATTTGCCATTGCTTGGCCCATTCAACGGGCCAACTGGGTGGATGGCATGCCGTGGCCGGTGCTGCTGGCATGGGGAGGCCTTGGTCTGGCGGTACTGCTCTCCCGCGCTGGTTGGCCTGCATATTTGGAACACCCGGTTGCGCTGGTCATTGGGGCTGTGTTGTCCCTGCTGTTGCTACTGACCATGGTGGAAGATGGCGGCATTGGTGAGCGCATTACCAGCCTCCGAACTGAGTACTTATTTTGGTTAGAGGGCGCGCGCTTGGAAGAGAGCCGTGGCGGTGAAATTGAATTTGCCACCTTGATGTTTGGCCTCTTCTGGACTATTGGCTATGGGGGCGGCTGGTTCGTTCTCAAGCAGCGCCAGGGGTGGGTCATGGTGTTGCTGGGCGGAGTGACCATAGAGTTAACGCTGCTCAACCTGGCGGAACGTTTTCAGGTCCACCTCCTGCTTTTCTTGGCTGTAGGGCTGTTCTTGCTGGTTCAGCTGAGCGTGGTCAGACGGCAAGGCGCATGGGCCAAGGGAGGCATTCAGTTTGGCGTGGGAATGGGCCTTCTCCAGGCCGGTACTGCGTTGGTCTTGGGGCTGTTGGTGGTGCTCATAGTAGCCGTAGTGCCAGGTGCCCACGCGGCGCCTCTCGGCACGGTTGGTGATAGGGCGGAGGACGCGTTTGAGTGGTATGAGGACCAGTTTGGCCGGTTGTTTGCCGGTCTTCCCTCCCGTCGTGATTACACCAGCATCATCTGGGGTGATTCTACCCACTTCGGTGGCGTGCAGAACCTCACCCAACAGGTGTTGTTTACAGTGGAGGGGCGCCCTGCTCCATATTGGCGTGTGCGTACGTATGAGACCTACACCGGCAGAGGCTGGACCTCCAACCTCGTAGACACTGTGAGGGCGCAAGAGCTTGAACTGGAGGAACTTGAACGTCGCGGGAACATACGGCACCAGTTCAAGATTGCCGCTGCCACCAACGCGTTGTTCTCTGGCGGAGAACCTGTGGAATTCAACGTACGGTCTGCGGCGCTTATTCGTCCCAATGAACCGTGGGACCCGCTCCAGATACTGGTCACGGAGGGCAGTGAGTTCTTTCCCACCCGCATCAACCTGCGGTATACCGCCACAGCCTCCATCTCCAATGCGTCAGTGAACCAATTACAGAACGCAGGCACCAGCTATCCGGACTGGGTTACCGACACCTACCTCCAACTTCCTGATGAACTGCCACAGCGCGTCAGGGACCTCGCGGTTGAGACCAGTGGAGGAGCGGACAATCCGTACGACAAAGCCAAGGCCATTGAGACGCACCTCAAGACGTACACCTACAACTTGAATATCCACGCGCCTCCTGAAGGCGAGGACGGCGTTGACTTCTTTCTCTTCACGCAGCGGGAGGGCTATTGCGACTACTACGCCTCCTCCATGACCGTGATTCTGAGAGCTATCGGCATTCCTGCGCGCTACGTGCTGGGGTACGCGACGGGTGAATGGGACGCCAAAGATGCAAAGACCACCGTTAGAGAGGTGCACTACCACAGTTGGGTGGAAGTCTACTTCCCTGAGTATGGGTGGCGGACGTTTGAACCTACTGCGGACAACGCTATTGAGTTTGGCGGAGGGACTTTACAACGTGACCTTCCCGACCTTGTCTTTGACTCTGATGGAGACTCCTTCAGTGACGAGTTCGACGAAGGCGATCTGGGGGAGACCCTTGAAGACTTCTCTGGAGAAGGGACGTCCATTGACTTTGGGCGCATAGTCAGATGGTTGCTTACACTGCTTGCACTGGCTTTGGCAGGCGGTTGGTACTGGTTCTGGTTCCGATTGAGGAGGCTGGGCAGCGCGGAAGGGCTGTACGCCAAGATGGTCATGCTGGCGAGAGCCGCCGGCATAGGCCCCAAGCTCCACCAGACGCCCTATGAATACGGGGCGTACCTGGCGGCTCAGGTCCCTGAGCACGCGCGGGCTATCAACGCGGTGGCGGCTGCTTACGTGAACACAGCGTATAACCGGCGGCAACTGATGCTGCGGCGTGATTTGTCGGACGCTGCGCGATTGTGGAGCACGTTACGGTGGCCGCTGCTATTCCTTGCGGTCCGGGTACGCGTAAAGGCGCTCTTCCAGAATGCGCGGCCCGCCGCTGCGGAGGGTTAGGACATCGAATCTGACGGGTCCATGGTTGGCGCGCCACGTATGAGCCACCGGGCCCGAGGGATTCCGGTAACGAGGACTGCAAACACGATAGTCGTGGTTATGATGGCTAGCCAGGTGGGCCAAACAACCCACGGACCCGCGACTGCGACGGCATGTAAGGCGAGTTCAATGGCAAGCCGTATAGGTCCCGGGGTTGCCACTACCACATGCCTCTTATCTCCAACCGTAGAGAACACGCCCGGCAAGCCAACAAGAACAATCAAGGCGAGGGCTGCTAACCAGAGCGATTGTTGTGCTGCGGCCCAAGGCCCAGCAATCCAGGCTATAAGCTCCACCAGGAAGCGAAGACTGGCATTCTAATAGTTATCGAGCTGGTTGTCAAAGACGGATGGTTTATTCATCTGAACAGCGGCTGCTATTTGGTATAGACACCATTACAGCAATGGGGGCGGGCTTGCCGTTCACGCCAGGCGACTTTCGTTGCTATTCGCGTGGTGGGGAAGCCGGGACTTGAACCCGGACGCCTTATCGGCACAAGATCCTAAATCTTGCGCGTCTGCCAATTCCGCCACTTCCCCACGGTGGGGCATGAGGCCCCTCTATAGATTATCAGCCTGAGACGGCGTCCGCGCCCACCTTGGAGCACAATTCATCGTTGTCAGGGGCGCTGCCGCTGGCGCCTATGCCGCCAATGACCTCATCGCCCGCCTTGATGGGTACACCGCCAAGGGAGTACACCAGCCGTCCGTTGTGGGCCGTAATCATGGCGTTCACAATGTTGGCAGGCAGACGCTCCGCCATGGCGGCGCTGGGCACCCCGTACATGGCAGACACCCTTGCCTTACCCGCTGATACGTCGGCTGTCGCGCCATTGGCCCCGGTCATGCGCGCCATGGCCATAAGCTGCCCGCCAGCGTCCACCACTGAAATCCCCAACGTAATGCCCATCTCCTGGGCCTTGGCTACAGCAGCTTGCAGGGCTTTGTCAGCCTGCTCATAGGTCAGTGCCATGTGCGTCCTCCGTGGTGAGTTATTTCCGTCGCGGTGTTTGGTAAGCCAGCGAATCCTACTACAACCGGGCTACGATGCGGCTACGGGCTGTCGAAATGGAACAATGAGGCCGCCGTCCCTCCCAGGATTGCTTCCTGCTGTTGTGCGCTGAACCGAGTGAGGTACTCACGGAGGTAGCGAACCACGTTGGTGTACCAATCACGCGCGCTGGAGG
>JAQBVZ010000113.1 GCA_027625205.1 Chloroflexota bacterium | reverse complement strand
AGGACAGGCCGTAACCCTGGTAGTGCTGGTGGCTGTGGCTTCCGGCATCGGTATTGGGGTTGGCGGTGACGTGCTGGACCTCATCTCATCCGCCGCCATCGCCCTTGCAGCCTGGGCAATTGGCGCGGCGATTGTCTATTTTGTGGGTGCCACGCTCCTCCCAGAGCCCCAGACGGAGGCGGACTGGGGACAGGTGGCGCGCACACTGGCATTTGCCCAGTCCATTGGCCTCGTAAGGATCCTTGGCTTCCTCCCGGTAATCGGCTGGCTTATTATTTTTGCCTCTCTCATATGGCAACTCGTTGCAATGGTCATTGCCGTCCGCCAAGCATTGGACTACACATCCACGTTCAGGGCAGTGGCCGTAATTCTGATTGGCTTCTTTCCCTACATAATAGCCTTGGGCGTGTTGAACTCACTGTTAGGCGGGAATTAGGCGGCATGACTCTCCCTAGCCGCATGCAAACCATGTCGGCACCAACCTAGATACGCACGGAGGCGCACCGTGGACAGAGCGACACAAGAGCACATAGACAGCCGCCTGGATGACACGCTGAAAGACCTGCTGACCCTCACCGCGCAGCCCAGCGTAAGCGCTCAGGAGTGGGGTCTCTACGAATGTGCGGCCATGGTGGCCGATGAACTGACCAAGGCTGGTCTCAAGGCTGAGATTATGTCCACGGGAGACTCGCGGTACCCGTCGGTCTACGCTGAGGCCAAGGGCGCCTCCAACAACACCCTCCTCTTCTACAACCATTTCGACGTACAGCCAGCGGAGCCCCTCGACCTGTGGGACTCGCCGCCCTTCGAGCCCGGCCAGCGGGGCGAATACCTGTTTGGCCGCGGCATAGCTGACGACAAAGGCCACCTGACGGCGCGCATCGCCACCATCAAGTCCATCATGGCCACCCAGGGCGAGCTACCCTGCAACGTCAAGTTCATTGTGGAGGGGGCTGAGGAGATAGGCAGCCCTGGGTTCCACGACTTTGTGGCGCAGAACACTGACAAATTCAAGGCGGACGTGTGCATATGGGAAGGCGGCGGAGTGAGCTGGGACGGACGGCCCATGCTCACCTTGGGCGTGAAGGGTCTGCTGTATGTTGAGCTTGAATGCGTGGCTGCTGGGTCTGATTCTCACTCCTCCTATGCGCCAGTGGTCCCCAACCCCGCATGGCGGCTGGTGTGGGCGCTCAACACGCTGAAGGATGCTAGCGAAAACGTCATGCTCCGTGGTTTTTATGACCGCGTCCGCCCCGCTCTGGAGAATGAGGTGGAGGCGCTCAAGGGCCTGCCTGATGAGGTTGACCGGTTCAAGGAATACTTTGGCGTGGAGATGTTCCTGGGAGAGGCGTCCGGGTACGAATTCCGACGCAAGCTGCTCATGGACCCCACCTGCAACATTGCGGGGATTGACTCCGGATACACGGGAGAGGGTTCAAAGACAGTGTTGCCCGCCGTGGCCAAGATGAAAATTGACTTCCGGCTGGTGCCGAACCAGTCCCCGGATGAAGTGGCGGCCAGCCTCCGCGCCCACCTGGATGAGCACGGCTTCAGCGATATCAGCATCAAGATCATGGGTTCAGAGCACCCCGCGCGGACTTCCATTGACCATTCATGGGTAAAGCTGGTGGGGAACGCGGCGCAGTCCGTGTACGGCGTGGCCCCCTACCTCCAGCCAAACATGACGGGTACGGGGCCGCAGTACCCCATCCAAGAATTGCTGTCGGTGCCTGTGGCCTCCTGTGGGATTGACTACCCCGGCAACCGAATGCACGCGCCCAATGAAAACATCCGTCGTGACTACTTCCGCATGGGGATGCTGCACACCGCAGAGGTGCTGGAACAGTTCGGGAAACAAGCCCACGTTTAGGGAATTAGGTAAGGCACAAGACCCGTGAACAAGTCCGTTATCGCCTTGACACTCCTAGGGGCCGCTGCTACGCTCCGCCGCATCGTAGAACTAGGTACCGGTGAGTAAAGACCATGGTGCATGTGGCCGCTGAACGAGAGGTCACGGAGCTTCAGCGCAAGTACTTGGCCGCTGTTAGTTCTGAGTTGCATGCGGTCATCCCCCACGAGTTGGACGGGCCCTATCCCCTGCTCCGTTACCACCTGGGTTGGGAGGAGGCAAACGGTGCCGTCCGTGAGGACGGAGGCGGTAAGGCGCTGCGCCCGGTGCTATGCCTGACTGCCGCTGAAGTGGCGGGGGGTGACTGGCATCAAGCCCTAGCCGCAGCCGCGTCCCTGGAACTCATCCATAATTTCTCTCTTGTTCATGACGACATTCAGGATGGCGACGTAGAGCGGAGACACCGTTCCACCGTCTGGAGCCTATGGGGCATCCCCAAGGCAATGACCGCTGGCAACGCCATGCGTGTGGTGGCAGACCGCACCATTGCCATGTTGTCCAACGCAAACTTGCCTGACGCCTGCGTTGTTGATGCGTCGCTTGTGCTGACTGAGCGATACCTGGAAATGATTGAAGGCCAGTACCAGGACATCTCCTTTGAGAATGCGGACGGCGTAACCCCAGAGCAGTACCTGGAAATGGTTGGCCGCAAGACAGGGGCGTTGATAGATGCGTCCATGTACCTTGGCGCACTTATAGCCACACAGGACACCGCTCAGGCGGAGGCCTTTGGTTGGTCAGGGCGAAGGCTTGGCCTGGCTTTCCAAATCCGTGACGACATCCTTGGTATCTGGGGAGACCCTGCGGAGACGGGCAAAGCCATTGGCGCTGACATCCGCCGGAGGAAAAAGTCTCTTCCGGTGGTCTATCTCCTCCAAAAAGCGAAAGGCAGTGACAAAAAGTGGCTTCACGGCTTGTACGATGCCGACTATGAGATGAGTGACGCAGACGTGAACAGGGTCTTGGAAATCATGGAGCTGGTTGGAGCAAAGCAATACTGTCAGCAGATGGCTGAAGACCAGAGTCGTCAGGCTGACGCTGCCACAGAAGAGCTGCCGCTTACCCCCGCAGCCCGTGACACCCTGCGTGCGCTTGGCGAGTATTTCGTCACTCGCGAGAAATAACAACGCGGCGTAGCTTCAGCGCGAAGTATGCCCCACGAAGAAAAACAGGGTACTATGGTTGGCGACGGCTGAGCTCTAGGCCCAATGCCCTCAATGTGACCACCGGTTAAGGTGCACGTAACCTCAGTTACAGGAGTTGCCTGATATGTCAGTGCCAGCGTCTCAGGCGTGGACCGTCACGCGATACGTGCTCAAGCAGAAGCTGCTCCTCAGAAAACAGTACCCGCTGGTGCTCATGCTTGAGCCGCTTTTACGCTGCAACCTAGCGTGCGCCGGTTGTGGGAAGATTCAGTACCCTGCCCATATCCTCAAGCACAACCTCTCCGTGGAGAAGTGCTTGGCGGCTGTTGAGGAATGTGGCGCGCCCGTGGTCAGCATTCCTGGTGGTGAGCCGCTCATGTACCCCCACATCGCTGAGCTGGTAGAAGAACTGGTCAAACGCAAGAAGTACATTTACCTCTGCACCAACGCCATCCTGCTAAAAGAGAAACTGGACTCCGGGTACTTCACCCCATCCAAGTACCTGACCTTCAGCGTCCACATGGACGGCCTGCGTGAAGAGCATGATGAGTCTGTCTGCCGGGGCGGCGTCTATGACCAGGCTGTGGAAGGTATACGAGAGGCCGTACGCCTTGGGTACCGCGTCACCACAAACACCACGGTCTTTGACAGCGTGGAGCCCCTGCGCGTGCGGGAGTTCTTTGACGCGATGATGGACTTGAATGTTGAAGGCATGATGATCTCTCCAGGGTACAGTTATGAGAAGGCTCCGGAGCAGCAGCACTTCCTGGGAAGGGAGAAGACCACTCGGCTTTTCTCTCAGATACTCTCCAACAAGAAGAAGGGCTGGAAGTTCAACCACTCGCCTCTGTTTCTGAAGTTCCTGATGGGCAAGAAAGACTTTGAATGCACGCCGTGGGGCAACCCGCTGCACAACCTCTTTGGCTGGCAGCGTCCGTGCTACCTCATGCAAGAGGGTTACGCCACATCCTTCAA
>JAQBVZ010000112.1 GCA_027625205.1 Chloroflexota bacterium | reverse complement strand
GAAGAGGTGGTGGAGCGGCTGCCGGAGCTCCCGGAAGCCAAGAAGCGCCGCTATATGGATACCTATGGGCTGTCCGACTACGACGCCGAGCAGTTGACCGTTGCCCCGGCTATGGCGCGATATTATGAGGATACGTTGAAAGAGTGGGCGGCACGCCATGCGGGCGCCACCGCCAGCAATGGCACCGCAAAAGCGGCGGCCAACTGGACCATCACTGAACTCGCGCGCCTTCTGAACGCCAGTGGCGGCGACATCCAAGAATCACCACTGAGCCCCGCCTTCATGGTTGATTTGCTGGAGTTGCTTGAGAAGGGCACCGTTGGCACGGCCCAGGCAAAGACCGCCATGGAGGAGTCTTTCAGCTCCGGTAAGTCGCCACGAGTCATCGTTGAGGAGATGGGCCTGACCCAGATCAGCGACACGTCAGCCTTGGGCTCCGTGGCTACTGAAGCCATTGAGGCCAACCCACAAGCAGTGCAGGACTACCTCAGCGGCAAGGAAACCGCCGTTAAGTTTCTGGTTGGGCAGGTCATGAAGGCCAGTAAGGGGAAGGCCAACCCTTCATTGGTGGCTGAAATGATTCAGGAGCAGCTTCAGGTCCTCAAGCCGTAGGGTATGCTTGTACGGGAAGCGCGATTGATTGCATGGTAGAGCCACCTAGTGAGCGGTTGCGTCTGTTAGTATAGAAAGGTCAATCTGGGCCTCGGCCCGCTGAAAAGGATTCCCCGTGGGTACGTTCATCAGCCTCGCTGTCATCCTCGTCGTCATTTTCCTTGTCACCATCATCCTTGTCCAAGTCAAGGGAGAAGCGGGCAACCTGTTCGGTGGCGGTGGAACGTCATTCCGCACTCGTCGCGGCGTGGAAAAGACCCTCTTCCAACTCACCATTGGCCTTGCGGTCATCTTTGTTACGCTAGCCATCGTCAACATCCTGTATACCTAAGGGCCACCCATGGCCGGCCCCATCATCACACTCACCACGGACTTCGGCACCGCTGACGGTTTCGTTGGCGTCCTGAAAGGCGTCATCCTGGGGATAAACCCCAGCGTCACCATCGTCGACATTACTCACGAAGTCCCGCCTCAGAACATCCAGGCTGGCGCGTTCACCTTTGGCACGGCCCACCCCTATTTCCCTCCTGACACCGTTCACTTAGTGGTTGTAGACCCTGGCGTGGGCACCGGTCGTCGTCCCATTCTTGTCATCGGGCCGCAGGCTTGCTACGTAGCGCCGGACAACGGCGTACTATCATACCTGTTCCCAGAGGCCCAAACGCCTGCCGCGCCGGGTGATGCGCTCACCTCAATACAGGTTTCTCTGCCGGAAGGCTGGCACGCCTATCACCTCACGAACAGTCACTATTGGCGCGACCCGGTGAGCAGCACGTTTCACGGACGGGACGTCTTTGCGCCTGTGGCAGCCAACCTCAGTAACGGCGTAGCGCCTGCTGACATGGGCGATCCCGTGGACACGATTGCCGCCTTTGTCATCCCCACGCCTGTTCTGGACGCGGGCGTCCTCTTGGGATGCGTCCTCCACACCGACCGTTACGGCAACATCATCACTAACGTCACGGCAGAAGACCTGCCCCTTGCCGGCGCTCAGGTCACGGTGCATATCGGCGGCCGGAGAATCGATGGGTTGGCAATCTCCTACCAAGATGCGGACCTCGTTGCCCTTATTGGCAGCCACGGATACCTGGAGGTGGCGGCTCGCAACGGAAACGCGGCTAAGCTGCTGGGCGTCAGCACCGGCGGTGAGGTGACCGTGACAGTGGGGTAGATGCTCCACCTACGCCGCTCCACATCACCAATGTTCCGCGCACCCATCGCTCAATGGAGTAACATCGGAATGACTCGTTCAGCCCGCACGCCAAGGAGCGCCCTCTAGTCCATGCTTGTACACCGCACACCCTTTTTCTACGGATGGGTGGTCCTTGGCAGCATCATGCTGTCGGGCTCGCTGCTGACTGGCATAACCACCTGGGGCATCAGCATATTCATTGTCCCCATGGAGGAGGAACTGGACTGGAGCCGAACGCTGCTCTATGGCGCATTGTTTATGGGCGCAGCCGTTTCCTTTATCTTTGGCCCACTCATAGGTCCCTGGGGAGACACCAAACATGGTCCGCGACTCCTGTATCTAACCGGAGCGGTGCTCTGCGGCAGTGGCATCATGCTCATGAGCAGGGTGCAGTCACCATGGCAGTATTATTTGGTCTTTGGCGGTATGGTGGGCGTGGCCCGCTACTTCATCCAGGTTGCCCACAACGTGGTCCCAAAGTGGTTCGTGCGGAAACGAGGTCCCGCCATGGCGTGGGCAAGCGCCGGTTCTGGAGTGGGCCCCCTCATCTTTCCATACCCCATACAGTTCCTGATTTCAAACCTCGGCTGGCGCGACGCCTGGCTCGTCTTGGGTATCCTGGCCCTGGTCCTGCTGGTGCTGGCCTCTCTCCTCATCCATACGTCCCCTGAGGACGTTGGGTTGCACCCGGACGGAGACCCGCCGCCATCTGATGACGAGGCCAAAGGAACTGGTGTCAGGACCGCTGCCAGCCAAGAGTATAGCTACACACGTCGTGAGGCCCTGCGTTCACAGCTCTTCTGGTTGGTCCTTATTGGCGTGACATTGGGCACCCTTGGTATGAACGGGTTCAATCCCACCATTGTCCCTTTTTTGCACGACAAAGGTTTCTCTCCGGGAGTGGCGACTGCCTCCGTATCCGCATACGCCTCCGTGGCCATCTTGATGCGCTTCGGGTGGGGGTTCATGATCACGCGGATGACGGCACGGCATGCCTTCATGCTCCAGTGCTCCATAGCAGGGATTGCCGTTCTGTTCCTCTACTTTGTGGTGAACGCCCCCATGCTTATCCTAGCCATGATGCTCGTCGGCTTCGGCTTTGGTGGGTTCTGGGTGCTCCAGGGCGTGATGATTGCAGACTACTTCGGCCGCAGGCACATCGCCGGAGTCAGGGGCATCATTCAGCCGCCTCAAACAGTGGCCGGGTCCGGTGGGCCGATGCTGTTCGGGTTAATTTTCGACCTGACCGGCACCTACGCATGGGTGTTCGGCACGGTCATCGCCGCGTGGGCGCTCAGCGTGGTCGCCACCTACTTTGCACGGCCAAGGCCAAGGCCAAGAAACGCGCCTGTCGCCACAACGGATGTACAGCCCGCGTAGCTAGCTTGCCAAAGCTTGACGCCAATCGTATCGTGTCCACGTACGGAGAACACGGTGGAGGAAGCCCATGCCCCGTTTGGAAGACCTGAGCGAGATTGAGCGCACAACAGCCCTCAACTTCCCTTTCATGGACCACGACGACTCGCCGAATACGCCCCTGAAGAGGCCCCTCTCGCAGAGCAAGGTGGCGCTGCTCACCACAGCAGGCGTACACACCCGTAGCGACAAGCCCTTCTTTCACGGGGACCCCAGCTTCCGCGTACTGCCTTCATCCACGCCCGCCAAGGACATTATCCAGAGCCACGTCAGCATTGGGTTTGACCGTACGCCCCTCTATAAAGACATCAACATCTCCTACCCCATAGACCGGCTCAGGGAGCTGGTGGACCGGGGTGTCATTGGCAGCCTGAGTGAGAGCTACATCTCCTTTATGGGCGCCATGCGCAATCCCAAGAAGATTGTGGAAGAGACCGCACCGGAGGCTGCAAGGCTCCTCAAGGAGCAGGGTACGGATGTTGTGTTGCTCACGCCCACCTGACCGCTCTGTTCGCACACGGTCAGTGTGATAGCGCGGGTATTTGAGGAGGCTGGTCTCACCACTGTCTCCATCGTCTTGAACAACTGGTCCGCTGAGCATGTGAAGCCGCCCAGGGCGCTCTTCATGCCATTCCCGTACGGTTATGCGCTGGGCAAGGCGGAAGACGCTGAGTACCAGCACCGCGTTCTGGAGGCCGCCTTTGGCCTGCTGAACCACAAGGACACGCCCGTTCTGGCGGAGTGGACGGAGCTTCCAGACCGCCCAGTGCGCATCCTTCAAGCGTCACGAGTTGAAGTGGAAGGCGAGCCC
>JAQBVZ010000111.1 GCA_027625205.1 Chloroflexota bacterium | reverse complement strand
GTCAGCGCTGACGTGGCGGCGGACGTCCTCAAGCAGTTGTCACCGGAATTTGCGCAACAGGCCTTTGACGCCATGCTTGAGTCCAAAGATGTCGCTTCGCTGCTAGCCTATCCAGATGACACTGCGGGCGGCGTCATGACGCCGGAGGTCATTTCCGTAGGGGAGGACCTGACCGCTGCGGCCGCACTTGACGTGCTGCGCGTACATGAGACGCAGGCTGAGCGTGCAGGGGCCATCTTTGTAATGGGAGAGGGTGGCCGACTCACCGGAACCCTCCGGGTGGTGCGGCTTGCGCTTGCTCGCCAGAACGCCATCGTACGAGACATCATGGCCACTGACATCATTTCCGTCCCAGCGGAGATGGACCAGGAAGAGTGCGCCCGCATCATTGAACGGTATGACTTGGCGGAGCTTCCGGTGGTGGATGAGGCTGGGCGGCTCATCGGCGTGGTCCTGGCGGAGGACGCTGCAGACGTTGCCCAAGAAGAGGCCACAGAAGACATGTACCGTATAGCCGGACTGGGTGATGAGCGCGCCAGGGGTGCCCTGAGTGCCTCCGTTCGCAGTCGCTTTCCCTGGCTTGCGGTGAACCTTGCCACCACCTTTCTGGCGGCGTTGGTTATCAGCTTATTCGAATCCACCATCGTCAAGGTTGTGGCCCTGGCCGTTTTCCTTCCGGTGGTTGCTGGGCAGGGCGGCATTGCGGGTACGCAGACCATTACGCTGGTGGTCAGGAGCATGGCTCTTGGTGAGGTGTCCGGCCGGAGGGGGCGGCGCCTCCTCATACGAGAGGTTACGCTTGGTCTGATCCATGGTCTGCTGTTGGGCATTGCCGTTGGGATAGTGGCCTTTGTCTGGAAGGGTAACTTCTACCTGGGACTCGTATTGGGGATAGCTATGCTTGGCAACATGATCATAGCTGGCGTCATGGGCGCGGGCGCGCCACTGTTGCTCCGTCGTGTGGGGTTAGACCCGGCTGTGGCGGCGGCGGTAGTGGTTACCACTATCACTGACGTAGTTGGCTTCTTGTTGTTCCTCGGTCTGGCTGCAGCACTGGTGAAAGTGCTTGTTTGACGCCATTCTAAACGTTGATTTCATAAGGATGTGGTCTGAATGGACTGGATAGGCCTTGGCCTGGCCAGCACGTTGCTGTTTTCGCTGGTCACCGTGCTTGATAGGCAGCTTCTGGTGAAATATTTCCCTGTTGCTTCCTCTATGAGCTTCCTGGTGGGCTTCATACAGTTTGGGGTGGCTGGGATAACCCTGGCAGTGGTGCTGCCGGTGATTGGCGTGCCAGAGAGTGGCCCTGCGGGGATTGCCCTGCTCAGCGGGATTGTTTGGGCCATAGGTCTGATGAGCTTCTTCAAGGGATTGCAGATGGAGGAGGTCTCACGGGCAACGCCGGTTGCCCAGACCTACCCTATCTTCACCAGCGTCCTGGCGGTCATTTTCCTGGGTGAGGTGATGAGCCCCCTTCAGTGGGTGGCAGTGCTCGTGGTGGTGGCCGGAGCGGGGCTGGTCTCCTTCCGGCGCGTTCCGGGCGTCCATGGATTCATCAACCCCAAGGCCCTTGCCATTCTAATCTTCGGCAGCATGATGATTGGCACCGCCTTCGTGGTGGGCAAAGTCGCTCTGGATGAGGTCGACGTGTGGACCATGAGCGGCTTCCGGTCCATTGGCATGGGCATAGGACTGGTAACGTTGAACTACCGGAGCGGGACCGTTGGGCACGTGCGTGCTGCATTCAAGGGTCTTGCTGGCCCTGGGATGCTGATCATCACGGAAGGCGTCTTGGCCCCCGTAGCGCTGGTGATATTGGCTGCTTCTATTTCCCGTGGCCCTGTGTCCTTAGTCAGCGCCGTCGCCGCGACTCGCCCACTCTTTGTCCTCATCCTTGCCTCTATGTTGAGCACCCGTGTGTGGAACGTCATGGGTGAGCCCTTGGACAGAGGCACCCTCACGCTGAAGGTGGTCTCCACTGTCTTGATGGTGGGTGGTGTGGTGGCTCTAGGGTTGGTATAAGCCAGCGCCGCACATCACCATTGACCGCCATTTGACGAACCCCTACGATACATGCCCCTGCCTAGGAGGTCGGCGCATTGACCATAGCTCCAGAATCCTTTACAGCTCACGTTGACCCTGCCCGCATCCAGAGGGACTGGGAGGCGCTAGCCGCCTTCACCGCTCCTGAGCTCCCCTACACCCGGAAAGCTTTCTCCATCCCTTATAAAGAGGCCCGTGAGTGGCTTGCTGAGCGCATGCGCGATGCGGGCTTGCAGGTCCGCGTGGACGCCGCTAGCAACCTCATTGGCAGGCTCCCCGGTGAGCGTGACGATGGCCCTGTGCTGATGGCCGGCTCTCACATAGACACCGTTGAGGCTGGTGGCCGGTTTGATGGGATTGTGGGTGTTTTGGGCGCATTGGAGGCTGCCCGGGCGCTTCAGGAGGCTGGTGTTGTCCTGCTGCATCCTTTGGAGATTGTCGACTTCACATGTGAGGAGCCGACCCTCACGGGCATGACGCCGCTTGGCAGCCGAATCATGGCAGGGGCACTAACCTCCAATGACCTGATTGGCGTTCTGACGCCGTTGGATGAGTCCTTGGCGGACGCCATCAACGCTCTTGGCGGTGACAGCGCTCATGTCGAGCAAGCTCGGCTTGCGGCTGGCGACATTGCGGCCTACCTGGAACTCCACATAGAGCAGGGGCCTGTCCTTGAGCGAGCCAACGTTCCCATAGGCGTCGTGACCGCAATCGCTGCCCGCTGCTCGTGCTTCATTACGTTGGATGGGCAAGCTGACCACGCAGGCGCGACGCTTATACCTGACCGACGTGACGCCCTTGCCGGGGCGGCTGAGGTTGTGCTGGCCCTGGAGCAGATTGCCAGCGATTCTGAATTGATAGAGGAGACGGTTGGGACCGTGGGATGGATGCGGTTGTTTCCAAACATGGTCAACATCATCCCCGGCCACGTGGAGTTTAGGGCTGAGGTGCGTAGTACGGACGCACGGATGTTGGAGACGGCCAAGAGTCGGCTTCAAGCTGTCGTTGAGGAGACTGCAACCCGCCGTGGCCTACAGTTCACATTGCAGTGGGAAGATATGGAGCAGCCGGTGACCATTCCAGACCGACTGCAGAGCATTTTGGTGCAAGCGTGCCAGACTCTTGGGCTCCCCTTTATGCAGCTGCCCAGCCGTGCCACCCATGACGCCGCGCGGCTTGCTAGCATAGCCCCTGTTGGCATGCTGTTCATTCCTTGCAAGGAAGGTAAGAGTCACGTGCCTGAGGAGTGGGCGGAGCTTGATCATATTGTGCAAGGCGTTCACACACTCTCATATGCCCTCGTGCTATTAGACCAATCGCTGTAACATCAGCAGCCATCGGGGTAGGGATAAACAAAAGGAGAGCTTTATGGCGGACAGCAAGCCCCAACCAGTCAGCAATGTTTGGGAACGGCTGCGTGTGCCCGTGGAGCAGCTCACCACCAAGATTGACCCTCAGGGATTGGGGTTCTCTTCCACCCAGGAGCTCGCCTCCCTGGAAGGCACCATAGGTCAGGACCGTGCCTTGCGGGCGTTGGAATTTGGCCTGAATGTCGGGGCGTCCGGCTATAACGTGTTTATCGCTGGTGTGCCTGGCACAGGCCGTAATACCACCCTCTCCACCTATCTACAAAAGGCGGCCGTCAGCAGGCCCGTTCCTGATGACTGGTGTTACGTCCACAATTTTGAAGACCCCCTCACTCCCTTGGCCTTACGCTTGCCAGCGGGGCTTGGCCGGGAACTCCAGCGTGACATTGCCAGTCTTGTCCATGAAGGCCGCACCAGGGTCCCTAAGCTATTTGAGAGCCAGGAGTACCGGCAGCGGGTGGAAGAGGCCATGCGTACGGTCCAAGAGCGTCAGCGAGCACTGACGCAGGAGATTGTGGCGGAAGCCAAAAGCAGGGGCGTGCGTTTGAACATAACCAACATGGGTATGGTGGCCACACCGCTGGGCCCTGACGGCGAACCTATTGAACGAGAAGAGTTTGAGAAGCTATCAGAGGAGGAACAAGAGCAGATTGGCAAGGCCCATGAAGA
>JAQBVZ010000110.1 GCA_027625205.1 Chloroflexota bacterium | reverse complement strand
ATTCAATGAGTTTGCTGATTTGGGCCTCGTGGACCCAGTGCACACCCGCATGCACCTGGCTCAGGCCCGTGGCTGCTCCCCCATTGCAGAGGCATGGGAAGAGGGCCGCTTTGTAATCAAGCCGGTACGGCCCAGCACCCTTGCCACCTCCCTGGCCATTGGCAACCCAGCCGATGGCTGGTACGCCCTCAAGGTAATTGAAGCGTCTGAAGGCTCCGCCGTTATAGCGGAAGAGGATGAGATTGCGGAGGGCGTGAAGCTCCTGGCTGAGACTGAAGGCATCTTCACTGAGGGCGCGGGCGGTGTGGCCATCACCGGGCTCAAGCGGCTGGTGGAAAAGGGCCGCATCAAGCCTGATGAGCCCACGGTGGTCTACATCACAGGCAACGGTCTGAAGACCACGGAGCTTGTGGCGGACGTTGTAAACCCATTCCTAATCAAGCCCACGGTTTCCTCTTTTGAGGCCGCCATGGCAAGCCGGACCAAATAGGTGATTACCGTGACATCTCCCACGCCCCCCATCAGAAGAGTTAGGCTTACATATGTTGACCACCTGATTAAGCAGCCAGTGGTATATGAACTTGGCCGCCAGTTCAAGGTGGTCACCAATGTCCGCAGGGCGGACGTCCAGGAGAATGTTGGCTGGATTATCCTGGAAATGGACGGCGAGGAAGATGAGATTGAGCGAGCGCTGGACTGGGTCCGGTCCCTTGGCATACGCATAGACTCAGTCGTTGGAGACGTGGTAGAAGGCTAGTACCCCAGATTACCTAGGCATTTAACGACTGACAGGAGACGATACATGAGCGCGACGGTACGCATCCCTGGCCCCCTTCGCAAAATCACCAACGGCGTCGAAAAAGCGGACGTCGAGGGCGCTGACCTCGCGGCTTGTATCGTGGAATTAGAGTCCAAGTTTCCCGGTATTCAGGACCGTATGCTGGATGAAGCCGGTCAGTTGCGGTACTTCGTCAACGTGTACCTGAACGGGGAAGACGTCCGGTTCCTGGAGGGCCTCAACACAGCCGTCACCGCTGGCGACGAATTGAGCATTGTTCCCGCCGTGGCAGGCGGAGCGTAGTCCTCAACCCTTCCGCCATCAATCCACGAGATACGGCCCCTTCTTAGGAGCCGTAATTTGGTGTGCCATGCGTGCTATACGGCATCTCACTGTACTTGCAATCCTCAGCGCCAGCCTGGCGTTGACTGCGTGTGGAGCCAACGCCACCCCAACCCCTGCGGGCGCGGTGAGCAGCTTTGCGACTGCTACTGACTGGGTGGTGGGCCTTAACCGCTTCCCCTTTGCGCTGATTCGTCTCGACGGCTCCTCCCTGGACGATGCCAGCGTTACTGTCCGTTTTTACTCCCGTGCGGCTGGCGGCAGCGAGGAGCTAAAGAGCAGCCATGATACCGTTTTCCACCAGGTTGAGGGCTCAACTGACCACTTCCATCCGGACGGGTTCACCCATGACCACCCCTTCTTCCGCAGCGTATACGTGGCGCCGCAAGCTCAGTTCGATGTACCTGGCATCTGGATAGCGCGCATTGAGGGGACGGACGCAAATGGCGCCAGCATGACAGTTGGGGACCTTGCTTTCCGCGTAAGCGAAACTTCTGCCACCGTCCCTGTTGGAGGCGCAGTGCCTGCCATCAAGAACCCAACGCTCCGTGACGTAGCTAACGTCAGTGAAATTACGTCCGCTGATTCACCGGAACCGGGGCTCTATCAACTCACCGTGGCTGAGGCTCTGGAACAGAGCAAACCTCTGGTGATAGCCTTTGCATCTCCTGCATTCTGTGTAAGCGCCATGTGCGGCCCCGTGACAGAGGTGGTGGTGGAGCAATTCAAGACCTACGGCAGCCAGGTGAACTTCATTCACATAGAGCCTTGGGACATTGAGGCGGCCAGGGACAAGTCCAGGCTGGAGCCATCCCAGGCTACCCTGGAGTGGGGACTTCAAACGGAGCCATGGGTGTTTGTGGTTGATGCGGAGGGCAACGTATCCTCCCGCTTTGAGGGATTGGTTGGAGCGAGTGAGCTGGCAGCCGCGATAGCAGAGGTGGTGGAATGAGCCGTTACGGATGGCCCGCGGAGCCTGAAGATTTGGACGAGGATTTGGAGGACATATGGCCTCTCCCGTCGGACATTGAGCGTTCTGAGAATTACGTGGAGGGCGCAGCGTCCGTGCCGCTCATGCAGCGCACCTGGTGGAAATGGACCGTCGCTATCCTTTCCTTCGCCATCCTAGCGTCCTTCACCCTGCCGGTGCTGTTGTCGCTGGACTCAGGAAACAGCGATGCCCCAGTCCATGAAGTCCCTCCCGCAGACACCCTGGCGCCGGACTTTACGCTACCCTCCGCCTCCGGGGAAAACGTCTGCTTATACGATCTCCTCTCACAAAACCAAGCGGTGGTGATTGTCTTCTACAGGGGGTATTTCTGAGGAATCTGCAGAGGCCAGCTCGTGGAGCTGGAAGAAGCCTACCAGGCCATCAGGGCAGAGGGTGCGGAGCTCATAGCCGTCAGCGTGGATGACGTGGATGGCGCACGGCTCATGGCCGAGCACGCGAGTGCGTCATTCCCAATTCTTGCTGACCACACCCACGCGGTGACGGAGCTATACGGGGTGTTCAATCTGCTGGGAGACGGTGTATCAGCACCTGCAACGTACGTTGTCACCAAGGACGGCGATATCCCGCTTGGACACGTGGGGCAGGACATTGGCGACCGCGTGCCGGCCGTGGCCATCATCAACGGACTCAGAGAATTACAAGGGAAGGACCCGCTGCCGACCGAGCCCGTGCTTTAGGACGCGCCCAGTTCAGTGAGGACGCTGTCCACGTCTTCAGCGGGCACGCCACGGTGGACCGTCGCGCGGCCAATCGCCTCCAGCAGCACCCAGCTCACCTGGCCCAGGGAACTCTTCTTGTCGTGGGCCATGGCATCTAGGGCAGCCTTTTTATCCACACCTTCCATGCGGTCAGGCAGGCCAAAACGCTGGAGTAAGGCTTGCTGTCGCTCCACCACATCGCCAGGGGTGGCGCCCGTCCGCAGGCCGAGCTTTGCCGCACCGGCCATGCCTATGGCCACCGCCTCACCGTGCAAGTAACCTTCATAGCCTGACGCGGCCTCCACTCCGTGGCCTATGGTGTGGCCGTAGTTCAACAACGTCCGCAGACCCGTGGTCTCTTTCTCATCCTGCGTGACCACCTTTGCCTTGAGAGCGGCGTTCCGGGCCACCACCTCAGTCGTAAGCTCAGGCTCCAGCGATAACAGGCCGTCAGCGCGGAACTCGTACGTCTCCACCAGAGATGCGTCCATGATGAGGCCGTGCTTGAGAGCCTCAGCCCACCCTTCACGGAGGGCGCGCTCAGGCAGCGTGGTCAGCGCTGACACGTCCGTCAACACCAAGGACGGCTGATGGAACGCCCCCACCAAATTCTTGCCGGCTGGTAGGTCCACTGCCGTTTTGCCCCCAATACTGGAGTCCACCATCGCTACAAGACTGGTCGGCACCTGAACGAGGCTCAAGCCACGGAGGTACGTGGCCGCTACGAAGCCCGCGAGGTCACCAGCGACGCCGCCGCCAATAGCGACGATGGTGTCGCGACGCTCCACCTGCCGCTCCGCCCGCCAGCCGTAGAGGGTCTCCGCCGTGGCCAATGACTTGCTGGCCTCACCAGGGGGAAAGATGAAGTAATGGGCCTCAATGCCCGCTTTATGGAGAGAGCGTTGCGCCATGCGACCATAGGGATGGATGACGTTTTGATCGCAGATGACGTACGCCCTGCCCTGGAGCCCAGCAGCCAGCATACGTTCACCCAGTTGCTGTTCCAGGATGTCCCAGCCAACCATGACGGGATAGGAGCTGCTTTCCGCAATCACCGTGGCGGCCAGGTGCGGGTCGTCTCCAGCAAGGAGCCGTGGGCCAAAACGCCTCCACGTCCGCAATATTTCCTGTGCAACCTGCTCTACCGAGAGGGCGTCCGTTGGTACCGTCCACTGAGCAAGCGCGTAGGCCCACTGGCGCTCCCGTTTGAGGGATTCGATACGCTCCAAAGGATCCTGCGCTGACGTTTCCA
>JAQBVZ010000109.1 GCA_027625205.1 Chloroflexota bacterium | reverse complement strand
TCCATGACGAAGATGCCGATGCCGCCCTGGTGGGTGTGCTTGCCGGACTGGGTGCGGATGTCATGTCGGAAGAAATTGCGGTTGGCTAGCGGCATGTTGGGGTCTTCCCATCCACCCTCACCAACATAAAAGGAGAGCCTGCCCTGGCGGGTCAACTCAAAGGGTGCATCTGTGCCTTTGATGAAGATGCGCCCTTTTGTGTCCCGTTCCCTTTGACGAGCGTCATCCTCCAGCTCGTCAAGATACGGGTCTGGAGTTTCTTGCATCCGTATGCGCCGGATTTCCCGGCGGTCTGCCATGACCATAGGTGGGTCTCCTTTCGCTAGACCGTGGGAGTCCCGCTGAACTCAGGGCTGTCCGAGTTCTGAGTTACCTGGTTGCCAGCCTCCCGGCGACTGCCTTCGTAAATGAAGGCGCACCAAATGGCGGGTCTGCCGGGGTCACGGTTGAAGTGCTGGTGCTCACACTGCTCAGGAATGTTGGGAAGCAGGATGAGGTCATATTTCTTCCAATCCAGAGACTGGCCGTTGACGGTGGTGTAGCCGAGGCCTTCCATGACGAAGATGCCGATGCCGCCCTGGTGGGTGTGCTTACCGGACTGCGTGCGGATGTCATGCCTGAAGAAGGCCCTGTCTGAAAGGGGTGTGTTTTCACCCTCATTGCTGAGGTAGCGTGACAGCCGACCCTGCCGGGTTAGCTCAAAGGGAACGTTTGAGCCCTTGATGAGTATGTCACCGTTGACATCTCTCTCCCGCTGACTGGCGTCCTCTTCAATCTCTGCCTGGTAGGGGTTCTGGGCGCTTGTCAGGCGTACTCGCCGTTCTTCGCGAAAAAGCTGCGTCATAGCTTTGTTGGCCTCACTGCTTCGTTTCGCCGCCTTGTGGAGCGGCCCTCACCATATGGGAGTCCTACGGTGTAGTCAATAGTAGTCCTGGCACTAGGCGTTTGGCATGATGACCGGGATCATTGCCTCATAGGATTCATGGACTTTGATGGCTTCATTAATGCCAGCAAGAGGGTATTTGTGGGTAATCAATTTTTCCACAGGGAAGGGGACCACGGAGTTCATGGCTTCAACTGACCGCACGATATACCCGAATGGTGCGGTGGAGGCCATGGCGCCCTCCATCCTGACTGCCTTCAATGTGATGAGTGAGGGGTTGATGGGCTGCTGGCCGTAGTCCGTAGCCTGGCCAATGACCAGGTATTTGCCGCCCTTGCGGACCATCTCCAACCCCTCTTGGACGGCGGTGTTGGCACCGGAACATTCAACAACCACGTCCGGGCCAATACCCCTGGTCAGCTCCTTCACGCGCTCCACCCTGGCCTCTGGCGTCGGGTATTCAGCCATGTCCACCACTTCATCAGCACCAATCTCCCTGGCCAGCTTCAGGCGGTTGCTTGGGCCTCCTATCACAATCACCTTCTTGGCACCCATGACCTTGGTCTGCACCAGTGCGCCCATGCCAATGGGTCCCGCGCCTTGGACAACCACGGTGTCCGATAACTGGATGCCGTCTATTTTCTCAATGCCAAGCAGCACGGTGTGATTGCCAATGACCGCCATGAGCGCGCGCTCCGTGGACATCTCATCCGGAATCTTCAGCACCCAGGGGTGCGGCTCAAGGTAGAGGTACTCTGAGAAGCCGCCCGTGAGGTAGGGCGCTTGGTCAGCGGGCAACATGCCGTAGTGGGGCGTTACGTGGCAGGAGAGGCCCACCGTGCAGTCATAGCATCGGCCGCAAGGCGCGGCGCGAAAGACGATGCGGTCACCCTCTTTCAACTGCTGGCCTATGGCATCCTCTGCAATGCCCCTGCCAATCTGGGCGACGAGGCCCACGTTCTCATGGCCCATGATGATGGGGCCTTTGCTCTTGGGGTCATGCCATTTGTGGACGTCGCTGCCGCAGACGGCGGCCATCTGCATCTTCACGAGCACCGCGCCAGGCCCAACCTCCGGTACAGGGAATTCCTGTATCTCAAAGGGCTTCTGCGGCCCAATAAAGACTGCTGCTTTGCTTACGTCCACTGCATCGCCTCCATACTAGGTACGGACATAGCTATGCCGTGTGGCTAGCCGTTGGGGAGCACCACCGGGATCATGGCCTCATAGGACTCATGGGCTTTGAAGGCGTCGTTGATGTCCTCCAAGACGTACCGGTGCGTGATGAGCTTTTCAACTGGGTAGGACACAACAGAGTTCATGGCTTCAAGGGAGCGCACGATGTATGAATAAGGTGCGACTCCAGCAATGGCCCCCTCCACGCGTATGGCCTTACGGGTGATGAGTGAGGGGTTGATGGGCTGCTGGCCGTAGTCGGTTGCCTGCCCAAGGACAAGGTACTTCCCGCCAGGCCGCACCATCTCCAGGCCTTCTTGGACTGCACTGGGTGCGCCGGAACATTCAATCACCATGTCAGGGCCAATGCTTCCGGTAAGCTCCCGGATACGGTCAATCCGCGCCTCCGGTGTTGGATAGTCATCAATGTTCACGGTGTCGTCGGCGCCTATCTCCTTGGCCAAATCTAGTCTGCTCTCCGGTCCGCCGATGACGATGACCCGGGAGGCGCCGGATATTTTGGATTGGACCAGGCCGCCCATGCCAATTGGGCCTGCACCTTGGACTACCACGGTGTCTGCGGTGTGTATGCCGCCTATTTTTTCAAGACCCAGAAGGGTGGTGTGGTTACCTATGACCGCCAACAGTGCGCGCTCCGTGGACATTTCATCCGGAACCTTGAGCACCCACGGGCTGGGGTCTAAGTAAATGTACTGAGAGAAGCCACCACGGATGTAGGGAGGTTTGTCAGATGGGATGTAGCCGTACAGCAGGTTCACGGAGCAGGTCAGGCCTTGAGTGCAACTGGGGCACCGTCCACAGGGCGCGGCGCGGAAGACCACTCGGTCTCCCTCCTTCAACGGCCTCCCAAGAGCGTCCGTCACTACCCCGCGGCCAATCTGGGCTACGGAGCCGACGTTCTCATGGCCAAAAATCATAGGGCCTTTGGCGGAAGAGTCATGCCATTTGTGGACGTCACTGCCGCAGACGGCAGCCATCTGCATCTGCACAAGGACGGCCCCCGGCTCCACTTCCGGGATGGGGAATTCCTGAATCTCCAGGGGCTTGAGCGGCTCCATAAAGACGGCGGCCTTGCTGGTACCCATGATTACTCCGTTGGCCTTCCACTGTAGAGCTATATGGGGCTGGCCTTGTGTCAGCCCCAGGAATCGTCTGCTTACCGTACGGCTAAGCCTTGATTGGCGGCAGATTGTAGAACCGCTGAGCGTTGGTGGACATGACGGCCTGCTTGTCCTCATCCGTCAGCGCATCGTTCCCCAAGACCTCTTGTATCTCATGCCGGCACATCTCACTGGTGACTTCATGCGGGAAGTCAGAGGAGAAAACAGGGAAGCCATTGCCCAGCTGTTGGATGGCCACGGCCAGCAGAGGCTCGTCGCCCTCACAGCCCACAAAGAGACGGCCCTCCGCTACCTGGCGACGGATGTAGTCAATCAGTGTTTCGCCTTTGCGTAACCTGAGAAGTTCGTCTCGTGGGTCCAACGGGAGGTGCGTGTCATAGGCGCGTTCCAGGCGCTCCAAGCACATGAGCATCCATCCGATACCGCCTTCAAGAAAGCCGAACTTGACGTTGGAGTACTTCTCAAATAGACCGTTCAGTAAAATGCTGGCGAAGGCGATTGAGATGCCAAAGGGGTGCCCCAGTGCGTTGACTGCGGCGTAGACGTTCATGTGGTCAAGGCCCATGCGGTCATGCGCGCCTCCGTGCACGGACATGGCGCAGCCAAGGCGGCTCGCCTCTTCATACACCGGCCAGTACGCCTTATCGCCCAGGGGCAGCGGCAGCCCCGTGGAAGGGAGCATGGCGCCCACGAATCCCAGGTCCTCAACCGCACGGCGGAGTTCAACCACGGCAGCAGCGGGGTCCTGCATTGGGATGAGGGCTATGCCCTTGAAGCGTGGGCTTTTCTGTACGTAGGTCTCATACAGCCAGTTGTTGTAGGCCTGACAGAGGGCAATGGCCCAGTCTCGGCTGACCACGTGGCCATAACCAAGTCCGCTGGACGG
>JAQBVZ010000108.1 GCA_027625205.1 Chloroflexota bacterium | reverse complement strand
TCATCCGACGCCAGGAAGACGAAAGCTGGCGCGTGGTCCTCTGGGGTAGGCATCCTGCCCATGGGCGACAGCCGCTGGAACTGGTTGACGAATTTGGTCGAGCGGCCCGTGAAGGCCGGTGCGTTACGGCGGTTTTCTATAATAAACGGGTCTATGGGCTGCGTGGCCGTGGGTGTGAACATGTTGACCCTGATGCCGTACTCCGCAAGCTCCATGGCGGCTGAGCGCGTGAAGTTGATCATGCCTGACTTGGCGGTTGAGTAGCCAATGTTGCCCGGCTCACCCTGCCAGCCAGCCGTGGAGATGATGTTGATGAAACTACCGGGCAGACCCTTCTCAATGAGCGACGTCGCCACGTGCTTGGTGAAAAGGAACGCGCCGCCCTGAATGACCTCAAGCTGGCGCATGTACTCGGCGTAAGGCATGTCCACCACGCCCTTGCGGTTGACGATCATGGCGGCGTTCACCAGCACGTCCACCTTCCCCCACTTGGCCACCAGGCTCTCCACAGTGGACTTCACGAACGCTTCATCTGTGACGTCTCCGGGAATGGCGACAGCATCGCCGCCTTCAGCGATGACTCTATCAGCCGACTGCTGTGCTACCTCTGGCTTGATGTCGTTGCAGGCAACCTTTGCGCCTTCGCGGGCAAAGCCCCTGGCAACCGTCCCGCCAATGTTGAGGCTAGCCCCCGTAATAATGGCAACCTTACCGTCGAGTCGGCCCATGGGCGTCTCCTTTTCGTGAGTAACGTTATGTAAAGCGAATCAGCCGGATGCGGCTGGCGTTGTGAGCAGCGGTCGCAAAGGTTCAAGGCTCTTCGGAGTCGAGGCAACCTCACCTCGTTCAACTTGGTGCATCAGGTCAGTGGCCGCCGCGTTGAGAGGCGTGGCCACGCCTTTCTCAGCGCCATTGCGGGCAATCAGGCCGTTGAAATACTCGACCTCCGTGACACGACCCCGCAGCACGTCCTGCAATAGCGACGTAGCGGCCTCCGGTTTGATACGCGTGGAGCGCACCGCCAAGTCGTCCTGCACTTCAGTGGACATGCCTGCGGCGCACGCGTGGACCTGCTCCGGTGAGTACACGCCCATGATGTGCTCTACGTCATACCCGTCAGCCTGGGACACATGAAGCGCCTCCGCTGCAATGCCAACGATGATGTCGCGGGCCAAGGGGTCAGCCAGTAGCGCCGCTGAGCGCAGGCCGGAGATGCCCGCCGTCACGTTGACCATGCAGTTGGTGATGAGCTTGGTCCAGCGCTCCAGCATGAGGTTGTCTGAGGTCACGGCAGGCCACACGGCATCCATGATGCCTCGTAGCTCTTCGGTCTTCGGCCCAGCGGGGCGTAGATATTCACCCATGATGACGCCAGGAGATGGCCCGCCGCCAGACTGGGATATGGACGTTGACCAGGTGACGTGGCCGGGGTCCAGCAGCACGGCGTTGATGAGAATGGCCCCGCCAAAGGTGCGCTCAGCACCCACGACGGGGGCGATAACCTCTTCATTGATGCTGTTCTGGAGGCTCACCACCCAGGAATCCGGCGCCAAGTAGGGGAGGATGGTCTCCAGAGCGCTGGCGGTGTCGTAGGACTTCACGCACATGAACAGAATGTCCACGGGGCCGTCAAGCTGGTCCAGCTCTGTAGGACGGATGATGCGCGGGCTGTAGTGATGCTCACCATCGGCGTCGTGGACAACCATTCCCTGTCGCTGCACCGTCTCCACCTGCGGCTCCCACGGGTCGACAAGCGTGACGTCGTCCTGAGCGGCGCTGAGCCTGGCGCCTACCTGTCCGCCAATGGCGCCCGCTCCGTACACAACGATCTTCTTGGCCATGATGTGTCCTTATGTGCCCGCATATGCTTCGATGTGGCGAACGGAGCTACTGCCTAATAGCTTGACCCGCCGGACTTGCGCTTGGCCACGGCGGCCTGGGCGCGCAGGCTCATGACGTTCTTAATACGTACGTTGACCAGGGCAGCCTTGCCCGCGTCAAAGGCGCGTTCCAGGGCTGGCGACAGCTCCTCTGCCTTCTCCACGTACTCTCCGTGAGCGCCAAGTCCCTGCGCCACAATGTCGTACCTGAGCGGCGAGAGGTCAGCCGCCACGGTGCGACCGTAAAACTGCTCTTGAATGTTCTTGTCGATACCCCACCCGGCGTCGTTGCCTACCACCGTGACCACATCCAGGCCGTTGCGCACCGCCGTGTCCAGTTCCATACCGTTGAAGCCAAATGCACCGTCGCCGCTGACAGCCACCACACGAGTATGCGGTCTCGCCAGCTTGGCGGCCATGGCCGTGGGAAGGGCAGAGCCCAGCATCCCCAGGTTGGGCAGGTAGAACCAGCTACGAGGGCTGCGGGCCTGGTGGAAGCCTCTGCCGTAGTCGCCACCGTCAAACACGATTGTGTCGTCAGGCTTCAGAAATCCCTCCAGTGTCTTATGCACCAGCATGGGATGGATGGGTGTGTCCATGGTGGCGTAGCTCTCAAACCACTCCTGCTGGGCAGCGCGCTTGGCCCGTAGGGCATCCAGCCACGGGAGGTCAGTCCACGTGTACTTGGCTGCCTCATCTGCAAGCTGCTCCACGATCACCCGGATGTCGCCCAACATGCCGATGTCGACGCCGCGGTTGCGGCCCAGCTCGGCAGGGGATGGGTCCACCTGGATGAGCTTAGCGTCCGCAGGCAGCAGCGGCGGCTGGCCGTAGTTGACGCTGAAGTCCAGCTTCTTTCCAAGGATGAGGACCAGGTCAGCCTCTTTGATGAGGTTGGCGGCCTGGTTCTGGCTGAGGTCAAAGAAACCCATGCAGTAGGGGTGGTCATCCGACACGATGCCTCTGGCCGATTCATCGTTCATCAGCGGCACGCGCGTGGTCTCCAAGAAGCGCTCCAGCACAGCGGTGCTGCCCTCGTCGTAAGCCGCCGGGTTGCTGGCGATGATGACGGGCTTCTTGGCCTGTCGCAGCAACCCAATGGCTTCTACAATCTGCGCTGGGGCCGCAGCCACTGGTGCCCTGCCCCTGTATTGTTGGGGCGTGTAAAGCGTCGCTTGAGAGCCGTCGACGACCTGTTCCTGAATGTCGATGGGAATGGTCAAGTGGACGGGGCCCCACCTGCCTGTGTAGGCGGTGCGCAAGGCCAGGGCCACGTATTCAGGGATGCGGCGGGCGTCCCGCACAAGCCACGCACCCTTGGTCACGGGCTTTGCCATGTTGATCTGGTCCAACTCCTGCATGATTCCACGGTCGATATTGGTCAGCTCAGCGGACCCGCTGATGGAGAGAACGGGGCTCTCACTGGACATGGCGTAGGCCAACGACGGTATGACGTTGGCAAACCCCGGCGTTGTCACCATGGTTACACCAGGCTGGCCGGTGATGCGCGCCCACGCGTCAGCCATGTGCATCGCAGCCTGCTCATGTCGCGTGTCGATAAAGCGGAAGTCGTAGTCAGACATTACGTCCAAAGCTGGCAAGATATGATCGCCAACCAGCATGAAGATGTGACGTATGCCCTCCAGCTGTAGAGCCTGGGCCAGCAGGTGGCTGCCGGTAACGGTGCGTGATGATGTTATAGGCACGAAAAAATCTCCCGTAGGTGATTGGTCGACGTCCGAGGCACTCTGAATGGAACGGGGCGATGCTACAAGGGCGTTAGAGGACGGTCAAGCAAAACGGCGGTTGACGGCCAGGCGTCGCCGCGCATAGGCTGCGCCGCACGTAGTCCACTGTACCTAGGAGGCAGTCATGGCGCTGACAAGCGAAGGCATTATCAACATACCGGGGCTCATGAGTCGGTGGGTCAAGCTGGCGAACGGGGCCAACGCCCATTACATGACGGCTGGCGACACCGGCCCAGCAGTCATCCTGCTCCACGGCGGCGCGGCTGGCTCCTCCGGCACCGCCGGGTGGCGGTTCATGGCCCCGTTCCTAGGTGCCAACGGCTTCCGCGTGTACTGCCCAGACCAACCAGGGTTTGGCCTGGCTGACACTCGGGAGAACTACTGGCCCAAGGATGGCATCCTGAGCCACGTAGAGTTCATTCACGATTTTGCCGACGCGCTGTGCCTGGACGAATTTCACATTGCGGGAAACTCCATGGGCTGCGTCAACGCCATCCACTACATGCTAGCCAACCCCACACGGGTGAAGAGCTTTGCAGTCATAGCCGGA
>JAQBVZ010000107.1 GCA_027625205.1 Chloroflexota bacterium | reverse complement strand
GGAGACTTATATCGCTTGAGGTCTGGAGAAGGAAACCCTCCAGGTGGGGTTTCCACCAACGCAGGGTTAATGGCGCGACGGCGAGAAACTCCTGCCCATTGCGCGGTCTTCCAGCTCACCTTGCCGTCGCGGAAGAATTCCAGAAGAGTCTGGTTGAACATCTGCGGCTGGTCCGTTTGACCTTGGTGGCCGCATTCATCCGGGTAGAACATCTGAATGTTAGGCACCACGTCTTCCTGGTTGAAAGCGTTCTCAACAGGGGTCAGGACGTCTTGTAAGCCGTACAGGTAAATAGCAGGTATGTTGATCTTGTCCAGCCTGTCCTTCGTGGTCAGCCACTGATGGTACTCAGGGATGTCAGGGCCGCCACCAATAGCAGGAGCTGGGCCGCCGTCAGCGGGACGTCCGGCACCAAGTCCTCCAGGCATGGCTGAATTGCGCTGACGCTCCGCTGCTTTGTTTCGCATGGTAATCAACTCAGGCCATATCTCCGGCGTGTTGTAGATGATGCCCTCCATGAGCAGCCGCATACTGTCCTCTGAACCATCCCATACCGGCGGTACAAAGTCAGGGTTAGGAGACCATTTGGACTCCTTACCGGTGACACGGGGCTTCTGCACGATGTTCCCAATGTTGGTGCCAATCAAGGCAAAGCTCAAAATGCGGTCAGGGTGGGCTAAAACGTAGTGAGTAGTTACCTGCCCGCCCATGGAATTACCGGATAGGTGGAACTTGTCCAAGCAGAGGGCGTCAGCAAATTGATTCACAAAGTCCACCTGACTTTTGTGTCCCCATTTCACACGATATTCCTCTCTCGTGTCCGCCCATCCAAAACCAGGCCTGTCGGGACAGTAGACGCGGAACCCGTTGGCTCCAAGAAAAGGAGCCGTGAATCGAAAGCCTGCGGTGCCTGATGAACCGACTATACCGCCATGCAGGAAAATGACAGCCGGCCCAGTGTCACCGGAAACCGTGTAGTGAGCCTTGGCGCCGTTGGCCAAGCGCACCCACTGGCTGGACATGCCCGGTATATGAATGATGTCCTCTTCCGTCAGCCCACGGCTGGACGGGTCCTTGGTCAGTTCCATTCCCATGGTTTGTTACCTCTCCACTTCTCTGTTGTTAGGACGTATGCTATCGCGAAGCGACAAGGCAGGTCGTCATCACAAAGCGGGCCGATGATAGGTTGCGCCTCCTGTGGTGTCAACGGATTACACAAAGTGATTTGACGCCCACGCTGCACGGGCATATCCTCGCCAGCGCAATCGTGCTTGAAGGAGGTCTGATTATGGGTGAAATTTTTGGCGCAGGCATGAGCCACTACCCGGGCTTCCACGCAAAGCCTGAATTTCTTGGACAGCAAATCATTGGCAACATTGAGAGGTCCATCAAAAAGGGATGGGCCCCAGAGTCATGGCGTGACCAGGCAAATTGGCCCAAAGCGCTCTTAGAGGAGTGGGGCGAAGACGAAGGTGCAGCGGCAGGCATCGAACACAGGGCGGCCCACCAGGACGCCGTGGTCAAGGTTAGAGACGCCATGGACGCCTTCAACCCTGATTTTGTACTGATCTGGGGTGATGACCAGTGGGAGAACTTTACTGATGACTTGGTGCCACCCTTTGCACTCTACGCATGGGATGAGGTAGACCTTGGACCCATTGGCAGTAACAGGCTTGGCGGCGGCAATTTTTGGAATGAACCTCCTGAGAAGGAAACAAAGCTCAAAGGTGACCCCCAAGCAGCCAAATATCTGGCCAACGCCCTCATGGATGAAGGCTTTGATATGGCCTATTCCTATAAGCCCCTCCACAGCACGCACATTGCACACGCCTTCAAGAACACATTGGTATACCTGGATGAGGACCGCCGCGGCTTCCCCTACCCTGTTGTACCCTTCCACATCAATTGCTACGGAGACCGTTTTGTCCTCAGCCGTGGCGCAGGTGGGCCTGTAGCAGACGACGCGGAGCGCGACGTGAAAGCGCCGTCACCAAAGCGTTGTTTCGAGATGGGCCAAGCCATTACAAGGATCATTAAGGCAAGCCCCTACAGGGCGGCGGTTATCGGCTCCTCAAGCTGGTCCCATGGCGGACTGGTTCGCGCGCACGACTACATCTACCCTGATGTGCAGGCTGACCGCCGGCTCTACGACCACCTGAAGGCCAATGACCTGACCTTCTTCCGGGATATCACCACTGATGAGCTCAAGGAAGCAGGCCAGGTGGAGGTGCCCAACTGGTGCGCTGTGATTGGCGCAATGCATGAGGCTGGGTACAAGGCAGACGTCCTAGCTTACACAGAGACGCACCTGTTTAATTCATCCAAGGCTGTAGCCCTGTTCAACCCGTAGGCATGGCTCGCAAGTTAGATTAAAAGGAGCCTCGGCTATCGGGGCTCCTTTTTCTTTTCTTTGTGCGCACAATTGCGTCAAAACCACCGAGCCAGCCAACGCCACCAGTCCGCTACTAAATCCACTGCCACGTACTGGTCCAACCAGCGAGCCCCATGCAGCGCATACTCTTGGACTTCCTTAGCGGCCAGCAGCACAACCAGCCATGCCATTGACCGGCGAGTGGTGAATTGGTACCCGGGGCGAAAGTGTTGCGCCGCTGCCACAAAAAGGAACCAGAACTCAAACACGTTGGGGAAGCCAAGCAATTTCCACCGCTCCCCCACTATCTCAAATACAACCACGCCAATGATGCGATAACCGAACAGGAGCACTGCTACCTGCCGTGTCAGCCCTGACCACCGCAACGCTACAACCAAGAACGTGGCCATATATGCGAGATCCAGCCACTTATACAATGACTGATAGTCCCGCACTCCGCCTTGGTCCAGCAGGTTCATCAAGAACAGGTCGGAAAGGTCAACTGCAATTGCAACCAAACCACCAGCAAGCGCCCAACGTAAAACGAGGAGGGCGCCTGCCACTCGCACTATTGTGATGATAATTTCTTCAGTCGTCATGTTTCTTCACTCGTGTGATTACTCCAGCCGTCTCTGGTTGCAATAACCTTACGCCCCGTGGACAGGCTGCACTGATGCAGGTAGCATCCAGCCCTGTTGACCCCACACCACGCACCTTAGAAAGGAGCAAAATTGTTTCTCGTAAGACGTACTTTCAAAGTCAAAAAAGGAACGTCGCGCAAGGCCGCTGACGTGATATCCCAAATAGGCAAGATGTATGAAGAGGCCGGTCTTCGGACCCACAGCCGCGTCTACATCAGCGGCAGTACGGTACCAGGCCCTTTGGACACGGTATACATGGACTGGACGGAAGAGGCGCTGCGCTCTGCTTACCGTTCTGATAACCCAAAGCCGCCGCAGGAAGATGAGCTGTTTGCCAAGCTTAGGGAATTTCAGGAAGAGACGTCCATTGAGTTTTACGAAATATACGGCGAATCCTAGCTTTAGGGTAATCACGTTTCCCTGAATGAATCTACAATCCCCGGATCATCAGACTGCCAGAGCGTAGCCTGAAGTTATGGAGGCATTTTAAATGGACGAATCACAACGAGAATGGCGGTCGGTATGGACTGAGCTCATGGGGAGTGAAGTCCGATTTATTAAAGGCAAACGGTTCACCACGCGTGTCATTGAGGCAGGGAGCGGTGATCCGCTGATAATGGTCCACGGCGTGGGCGGCCACGCTGAGACCTTTGCCCGTAACGTAATGAACCTGGCTAAACACTTCCACGTGTACGCCATAGACGCCCTGTTCCATGGCTACTCCAGCAAGGAAGGCTTCGATTCCGAGAACATGACGCAACTGCAGGTTGAAGCAATCATTGACCTTCTGGACGCTGAGGGGCTGAAGTGGGCCCACGTTGGCGGAGAGTCCATGGGCTCCAACATAGCCTTCACCATGGGTCTCAACTACCCAGACCGCTGTGGAAAGCTCATCCTGAACACTGGCGCGTACTTTATCAAATTCAACCAAACGTTTGTGGAGATGCCCGGCGGTGGTGACGAGCTCATGCGGCTATCACAGGCCGCGCTGATGACCCCCAGCAGAGACACCATGCGCGCCCGGCTTAACTGGCTGGTGGCTGACCCGGCCCGCATCACGGAAGAGATTGTGGATGTTCGGGTCAACCTCTACACAGACCCAGCTATCCATGAATCGATGCTTCGCGTGTTTGGCGTTACAGTGCCCCGCGCAAATCCCGTACGCTACGGTGAAGAGGACGTGAA
>JAQBVZ010000106.1 GCA_027625205.1 Chloroflexota bacterium | reverse complement strand
TGGGAACACTTTCTTCCAAGAAAGGAGTTCCCACATGTGCCCATGGGCAGTCTACGCTACCAGGGTGTGGTGGTGAGGCGGAAGCACCTGGCGGCGTTCTCCCACATCAGCTTGCCGGTGGCCTCTGCCCCTAGGAGTTCCTTCCAGCCCAGCACCAGGTCCGTCGTATCTGGGTAGGATGTCTCTGGATGAGGGTAGTCAGATTGGTACATCAGGATGTCCGGGCCAATCACGTCATTGACCGCCTTGGTCATCTCAGGCCCCTCATTGTAGTCAATGCCGCAGAAAATGCGTCCCATCTGCGCGTACTCCAAAGGCGTGTGCTTCAGGTCTGGAGGCACCGCGCCGCTCACGTATTCAATCTGGCGTCCAAGCCGGATGAGCCAGTGAGGGAGCCAACCGTGGCCGGCCTCCACTGGGGCCAACCGTAGGTTGGGGTAGCGGTCCAGCACGCCGCTCATGGTCATGAACGCAATGAACCGTGCAGCGCCCCAGGTCTGGCCCGCTGTGCGCCCCATGACCGCGTTGTCCCATACGTCCCTGTAGCCGGGGAAGTAGGGCGACATCACGTGGAATGAGTGGTAGAGAATTGGAAAGTCGCCTTCACTGGCGGCCTGCCAGATGGGTTCCAGGTCAGGGTCGTCTATGGGCATGCCCTCTGGTAACACAGGCCATACGGCGGCGGCCCAGTCCTCCTTGGCGTACCTGCGTATGGCAGCGGCGGCCCACTGTGGGTCGGTGCAGGGCGCAATAATGAGCCCCTTCAGCCTTCGTGAGTCCTCTGAGCAGAAGTCTGACATGTAGTTGTGGTACGAGGTGAAAAGCTGGAGCGTCAGGTCCAGTTCCAGGGAGGTTGCTGCATAGGCCCACGTGCCGGGGATGATGAAGTCTATGTCCCTGCCCTCAACGTCCATGTCCACCAGGCGGCCTGCGGGGTTGTCCTCTGCGGTAGCGACGGAGAACTCTTTGCTGGTGGTGAACTTCGTGCGACCCATGAGGTTATGCTGGGCGCCGGTGCGAGGCAGACTGTCGCCGCCGCCCTTTTGCCCCGCCACACGGTTGTAGCGTACGGGATTGATGGAGAGCATGTCGTGTTCTTCAGTCGCGGAGTCAGCAAGGCTGCGGCGCTTGGTCATCAGCGTGTGGGGCTTCAGCCGCCCCTCCATCTTGGCTTTGTCCCCCTCCGCGTAGCGCAGCAATAGCTGGAGCGATGGGTTGACGTGAGTGTCGGCGTCAATTACTCGGAATCCCTGCCGCATGATGGTCCTCCTTGGCCGACATTTAGCGTCTGGCCGGATGCACATGTGAGCTTAGGTAGCGCGGAGACTGCCGTCAAGCTGGCCTACTCGTCGAGTACGGCGATGCCCTCAACCTCTATCAGCGCGCCGGAGGTCGCCAGGCTGGAGACGACCACGATTGTCCCTGCGGGACGCCTGTTGCCGAACGCCTCTTCTCGTACGGGCCTCGTCGCTATGACGTAGTCGGGGTGCGTGAGGTACGTGGTGGTCTTGACGATGTTGTTGGCTGTGCCGCCAACGGCCTTTACAGCGGCAACCAGGTAGGCGTAAGACTGCTGCGCCTGCTTGTGAATGTCCCCCTTGCCAATCACGTCGCCGTTGTCGTCAATAGAGCGTTGCCCGCCAATGAACACCAGGTTCCCCACCTTGACCACGTGGGTCTTGTTCCCGCCGGCGTCCCAAAGCTCAGGTGGATTGATCTCTTGAATGTCAGGCATGGTCGCCTCTTCGAAATTTGAGGCAACCCTACTAGAAAGGTGTGTGGTGTGTAAGGCGGATTATGCCAGAGGGGCCAGGTTGAAGTACCGGAAGGTCTCGGCGTACTCGTACTCCGTGTCCCCAGCGGTGCCCTTGGCCATGGAGCGGATGTAGTCGTCGACGTCGGCTGTGGGTGAATCCGGCATCTGGCTCTTGTGGCACTTCAGCGCAACTACTTTTACGTCTATGGTGGAGGTGATGTCTATCGCCACGTCAAAGGGCCCTCCGTGAGCGCCCAGGTACAGGTGCTCCACAATGTGCGGTTCCAAGCCCTCATTCATCACAAGCTCAGGGAAGACGTGGTAGTCCCTGGCTGATGGAAACACAGCGTCCATGGCGGCGTCACCCATGGCGCGGTGGTCCGGGTGGTTCACATAGCGGCCGCTCATCCAGCGGGAGGTGGGGTCCTGGGTTATCACCGCGCTGGGCTTGAACTGCCTGATCACGCGGACAATCTCCTTGCGCAGTTG
Source organism: Chloroflexota bacterium (assembly GCA_027625205.1). Classification (GTDB taxonomy): domain Bacteria; phylum Chloroflexota; class Dehalococcoidia; order Lucifugimonadales; family Australimonadaceae; genus JAQBVZ01. Next base: position 1,953 of record JAQBVZ010000106.1, on the reverse strand, counting down.
AATGTCGCTTACCAGCACGCCGTCTTCATGTCGTAGGAACTCCACGTGACTGCCGCCTATGGTCTTGCACGCATCCTGTTGTTCAGCCTCACGGATAACCGCCAGGTCTGCTGGGCGGATGGTGCGGTCTGACGTCCCCTTGTCGCCGCTGGTGCCCAGCAGATAGATGATCTCCTTGCCTTCGCGCGCCCCCCTGGCTGCTGAGCCCGCGCACATGAACTCTGCGTCGTCCGGGTGCGCCACTATCACCATAATCCGGTCGCCTGGGCCGGTGTGTTCAATTTTTTCAAATACCATTGATATTCCTTACTTTCGTACGTTGTGCAAGAGGGCTGCTAGATTGCTATGGCCCCGTCTATGCCAATAGCCTGCCCCGTCAGATAGCTCGCGTCGTCGCTGGCCAGAAAGGCCACGGCCCCTGCCACGTCTTCCGGCGTGCCAAGCCGCCCCAGAGGTATGTGTTGTTTGATGGTGTCTATAGTCTCTTGCGACAGCGTCTCCACCATGTCCGTGGTGATGAACCCCGGCGTCAGTGCGTTCACCGTGATGTTGCGAGAGCCCACCTCTTTGGCGATGCTTCGAGTTAGCGCAATGAGCCCCGCCTTGGACGCGGCGTAGTTGGCCTGGCCAGGGTTGCCAGCCAGCGCCACGACCGACGACATGTTGATGATGCGTCCCCAACGCTGTTTGAGCATGAGCCGCACCGCCGCTCTGGTGCAGAGGAACGCTCCCTTGAGGTTGGTGCCAAGCACGGTGTCCCACTCCTCTTCAGTCATCCGCATGATGAGGTTGTCGCCAGTGACTCCCGCGTTGTTCACCAGGATGTCCAGGCCGCCCCAAGCGTCAGCCACCTGTTGCACCATGGCCTCAACCTGCTCTGCCTGCGCCACGTCCGCCTGGATGAGCAGTGCCTCGCCGCCTGAGTTGGTTATCTCGTTGGCGACTGCTTCTGCAAGCGCCTTATTGCTGTTGTAGTTGACCGCCACTTTCGCGCCTTCAGCGGCTAATCGTAAGGCCACTGCCTTCCCAATGCCACGGCTTGCACCCGTGACCAGCGCCCGCTTGCCATCCAATTTGCCCATGGTTAGTTCTCCGCCTGTAGGCCAACGGTCTCCAGCGTTGCTGAGAGGTCGTTTCGCATGGCGTCGATGAGGCCGGAGGCCCCGATGTCACTGGCCATGACTATGGAATGCGCTACGTTCTCCGCCTTGGAGCGGCCGTGGCCTATGATGACCAGGCCGTTGACGCCAAACAGCGGCCCACCGGCTTGCTCGGCTGGCTTGGCCAGCCCTGCTAGGCGTTCGATAACCGGTGAATCGGGGCCCAGGGTCTCGCTGAGGTATTCGCCCAGTGCTTCACCCAAGCCCTCCGTGAACTTCAGCAATACGTTTCCCACAAAGCCATCACAAGCAATCACGTCGGCCTTGCCGGTGAATATCTCGTGGGCCTCTACGTTGCCGACGAACCGCAGGGAGCTCTTTTCAAACAGCGCGTAGGCCTCCTGCACCTGCCGGTTGCCCTTGCTCGCCTCAGAGCCGACGCTCAGCAGGCCGGCCCGAGGCTCTTTGACGCCAAGGTAATGCTCAGCGAAGGAGCAGCCCAGCGTGGCGAAGTTCAATAGTTGCAATGGCTTTGCGTCCACCTGAGAGCCCAGGTCAATGATGGTGGTCTTGGGGGCCAGACTAATGAAATTGCCGCCAATGGTGGGGCGTTCCAGGCCGGGGAAGAGCCCCCACTTCAGGACGCATACCGCCATGGCCGCGCCCGTGGAGCCTATGGTGACAAAGGCGTCGGCGTCGCCCTGCTTCACAAGGTCGGCAGCGACAGCAATCGATGCTTTGGGCTTTTGCCGGTACGCCAGCACGGGCTGTTCACCTTCTACGATGACGCCTTCAGACGGAACGACCTCCAGGGGCAGGCCGGTTGTGTCGTACTTGGCAAGCTCAGCTTGGA
>JAQBVZ010000105.1 GCA_027625205.1 Chloroflexota bacterium | reverse complement strand
TTGTCTTTGTTGCAGGCTCTGTCACGTTCGAGGGAGTCGCCCCTTCCAGGGCGGCCTCCGCAACCATATCCACTGCTTGCGCAGGAGGTGTCGTGGCTTGAGCGCCCTCAGCTTCTACCAAGGACTTCAACACCCCCAGCTCCTTTTTGACCTGCCGGTTCATCATCATGCGGATGAAGGGGCCAAATAGGGTGAATATCACCGTCGTAGCTTTGCTGTCGGAACCTGCGTCGATGATGTTCACGACCCGTGTTCCACGTTCTGCCGTCTCAAGCTCGATGACTGATGAGAAGGGGAAAGGGCCTGAGGTGGAACGGATAGCCTGGCGGTTGGGAGGTTGGAACTCCGTGACCTCATAGGTGATGTCAAAGGTACGGTTGCGGTATGAGTACTTGCTAGCAATAGTCGACCCAAGCCCGATGGGACCTGATGAGGTCAGCCTGGGTTCGCTAGCGCCCTCCCCCATTTGGGCATATTTCCCACGTTTGCTAGGAAGTCCCACACCTGCTGGATGGGCTTGTTAATGATGATCTCAGCTATGCCATTCATGTTTCATATAGTCAGGCCAAGTGCGAGAGGCTGTCAAGGAAGAGGGCTTTGGGGGAATAATTGTGGAGTAGTAAAAGGACGCCCCGGCTAGCCGGGGCGTCCTTTTTGCCTAACCACGTAAAGCTAGCTGTCTAGCCTAAAAGTCGTGGTCCATGTGCCCGCCCATTGCAGCGGCTGCTGCGTCATTCTTGTCAGGCAGGTCGGTTACCAGGGCCTCAGTGGTGAGGACCATGGCGGCCACGCTGGCTGCATTCTCCAAGGCTGCACGGGAGACCTTGGCCGGGTCCACAATGCCCCGTTCAAGCATGTGACCCCAGACGTTGTCTTCAGCGTCAAAGCCCCAGTCGCCTTCGGACTTCTTGGCGGTGTCAACCACTACGTCCGCAGGCTCGCCAGAGTTGGCGGCAATGAGGCGTAGAGGTTCCTCCACGGCCTTCTTGACTATCATGGCGCCGGTTAGAGCGTCTCCCGCCAGGTGGGCGAGGTTCTTTGCCGTGAGAGCCTCAGCCGCACGGATGAGCACAACCCCTCCGCCGGGGACAATCCCCTCTTCAACAGCGGCTCGGGTGGCGGAGAGAGCGTCTTCTACGCGGGCCTTCTTCTCCTTCAGTTCCACCTCAGTGGCTGCGCCAACCTTGATGATGGCAACTCCGCCGGAAAGCTTGGCCAACCGTTCCTGCAGCTTCTCCCGGTCAAAGTCAGACGTGGTGTCCTCAATCCGGGCCTTGATCTGCCGGATGCGGTCCTGGATGCTCTCCTCGGTGCCGTGGCCTTCGACGAAGGTGGTGTCTTCCTTGGTGGCCACCACGCGGCGTGCCCGCCCAAGGTCCTCCACGGTGATAGAGTCCAGCTTGCGGCCAATCTCCTCACTGATGACGGTGCCGCCGGTGAGGGTGGCAATGTCCTGGAGCATCTCCTTGCGCCGGTCGCCAAAGCCGGGGGCCTTGATGGCCAGACAGTTCAGCGTGCCACGGAGCTTGTTGACCACCAGAGTGGCCAGGGCCTCGCCCTCAATGTCTTCCGCAATAATGACTACGTTCTTGGTGATCTTGAGCACATTCTCCAGGCCAGGGAGCAGGTCGTTTACTGCGGAGATCTTCTTGTCGGTAATCAGGACGTACGGGTCATCAATGCCGGATTCCATCCGCTCCGAGTTGGTGATGAAGTAGGGAGAGATGTAACCGCGGTCAATCTGCATGCCCTCTACGTACTCAACTTCATACAGGAGCCCTTTGGACTCCTCCACGGTGATAACGCCGTCCTTACCAACCTTCTCCATAACCTCAGCAATGAGGTTACCAATCTCTGCTTCGTGGGCGGAGAGGGAGGCCACCTGAGCTATCTGCTCTTTGCCCTGCACGGGCGTGGACTGTTTCTCAATCTCCTTCTTCACAATGGCAACCGCTGCCTCAATACCCCGCTTTAGCAGCATGGGGTCAGCACCGGCGGTCACGTTCTTAAATCCTTCTGAAATCATGGCCTGAGCAAGCACCGTGGCCGTGGTCGTGCCGTCGCCAGCCACGTCATTGGTCTTGGTGGCCGCTTCTTTCAGAAGCTGGGCGCCCATGTTCTGGTAGTGGTCCTCAATCTCAATCTCTTTTGCAATGGTCACACCGTCACTACAGACGGTGGGCGGACCGAACTTCTTGTCTAGGATGACGTTCCGTCCCCTGGGGCCAAGGGTCACCTTGACCGCGTTGGCCAGGGTGTCCATGCCAATCTTGATGGACTTTCGCGCGTCATCGCCAAAAATTATCTGCTTGGACATATCTTATCCTCCTCCTTAACAAAGGACCCTTTCGCTGAATGAATGAAATGGGTTGTAGTTATCCGACCTTGGCCAGAATGTCGCGCTCGGTCAGGATCAGATAGTCTTCTCCGTCGTTGCTGTACTCTGTACCAGCAAACTTGGAGTAGACCACCTTGTCGCCTGCCTTGAGGTCTAGCGGTACTCGCTTGCCTTCCTCGGTCATCCTGCCGGGACCAACTGCTATGATGCTCCCCTCTTGGGGGCGTTCCTGGGCTGTGTCCGGGAGGACCAGTCCACTCTTGGTCTGCTCTTCGCGTTCGCTGGGTTTAACTAAGACTCTGTCTCCCAGGGGTTGAAGCTGTTGCGCCACGCTTCCCTCCTTCTTTCTCCACCAATTGGGCTACTTTATTCGTTAGCAGTCTACATCATTGAGTGCTAACTCTCCAAATGTTATGCAGCTTGGTTTCTACTGTCAAGAGGTGGTCGTCAATCGTGTGCTTTTCGCGGTTAAGGACGTTCCTTGACACACTCATCTGACGGTTGGAACATGGACTTCAGTTGGAGGGAATGCCATGTCAGTCCGGTACCTGTCTGTACAACGTCAAGGCGCAGTTGCAACCGTTGGACTTAAACGTCCCCGCGCCGCAAACCGTATCAATCAGGCCATGGCGCTTGAGCTTGCGGAGGCTTGCGCGGAGCTTGACGCTGCTGTTGACGTTCGTGTGGTGGTCATCACGGGAGAGGGCGCATCCTTCTCCGTGGGTTGGGAGCCTGTGCGTAAGGGAAGTGCCTTAGTACAGGTTACCCAGGCTGTCTCAGCGGTGCGCAAGCCCGTCGTCGCGGCGATAAACGGCGACTGTTTGGACCAGGGACTGGAGTTGGCCCTAGCATGCGACTTCCGGGTGACGGTCCCGGAGGCCCGCTTTGGCATCCGGCACGTGGCCAGCGGCCTGATGCCGTGGGACGGCGGTACGCAACGTCTGCCCCGGCTGGTGGGTAGGCCGCAAGCCATACGCCTGCTATTGACCGGAGAGGTCATCGACTCGAACGAGGCGCTGCATATGGGCCTGGTGCACCAAATAGCAACGGACGGTAACCTTCATAAGAGCGTGGCTGAGGTTACTCTCCGCCTGCTGGACGGTGCGCCCATTGCCACCGCCTACGCCAAGGAGGCCGCGATGGCGGGAATGGACCTGACGCTGGCGCAGGGTCTGCGGTTGGAGGCAGACTTGAGCATCCTCCTCCACGGGACTCAAGACAGGGCGGAGGGCCTCAGTTCTTTCCATGAGCGTCGCAAGCCACGGTACCTAGGGCAGTAACCATGTTTAGCACCATTCAATATGCCAAGGCTGAACACATAGCCACAATCACCCTCAACAGGCCGGAGGTAGTCAACGCGTACAACGTGCAGATGCGTGACGACTTGTATCAGGCGCTGCTGGCCGTGCGTGATGACTCCGATGTCCAAGGTGCAATACTAACGGGCGCGGGCCCCAGGGGCTTTTGTGCCGGTGCTGACCTTCGAGAGTTTGGAACAGCGCCATCCCAGGCGGTGGCCCGCAGCGTGCGGTGGGAGCGCGACGTTTGGGGCATCATGAGCTCATTGGACAAGCCGCTGGTGGCGGCGGTCCACGGGTATTGCCTGGGCGCAGGCGTGGAGATAGCTTGTCTTTGCGATTTTCGCATAACTGCGGAGGATGCCATATTCGGCACGCCGGAGGTGGCGCTGGGGCTGGTTCCGGGAGCGGGGGGCACGCAGACCTTGATGCGAGTCGTTGGTCAGGCCCGGGCCATAGAACTGCTGCTCACCGGTAAGCGCATTGATGCCCAGGCCGCACTAGGCATTGGGCTTATCACTAAGGTAGTACCCTCTGGGCAGCACGTGACTGAGGCCCAATCTCTACTGGAGAGGGTTCTGCAGCACCCCGCCGCTGCGGTT
>JAQBVZ010000104.1 GCA_027625205.1 Chloroflexota bacterium | reverse complement strand
CGTGACTTATAGCGTTCCTCGTCCTTCCAGTACATCTGGAACATAGAGGGCCAGCCGGGCTTCACCGCCAGGTCTCCCTCCTCACCGGGGGGCATCACGTTGCCCTGGTCGTCAATGGCAGCCACCGTAACGCCGGGGATGGGCTTGCCCATGGAGCCGGGGCGGATGGGCATAGCGGCGTAATTGGCCACCAGGATGGCCCCGGTCTCCGTCTGCCACCAGTTGTCATGGATCGCTAGGTTCAGGACATTCTTGCCCCAGACCACCGCCTCCGGGTTCAGCGGCTCTCCCACTGAGGCCATGAAACGCACGGTGGAGAAATCGTACTGCTTGGGAATCTCATCACCCGCCTTCATGAGCATGCGTATGGCTGTGGGCGCGCTGTACCACACCGTCACCTTGTACTGCTGGATGAGGTCATACCATTTGCTGGTGCGGAAGCCGCCTTCATAGATGAGCTGAGTCACGCCGTTGGTCCACGGTGCAATCATGCCGTAGGAGGTGCCGGTTACCCAGCCGGGGTCCGCGGTGCACCAGTAGATATCGTCCTGGTGGAGGTCCAAGGCCCACTTGCCGGTCGCGTATTGCTGGAGCACGGAGTTGTGCCGATGCACCGCGCCCTTGGGCTTGCCCGTGGTGCCGGAGGTGTAATGCATGATGGAGTAGTCGTCACGGGTCGTGGTGATGGGGCCGAACTCATCAGCCGCCTTCGACATCAACTCGTCGTAGTCCAGGTCGCCGTCTGCGTGGGGCTCAGACGACCTGCCGTCCTTGTTGAGGACAATGATGTGCTTGAGCTCAGGCAATTGCGGCAGGATGTGGGCGATGCGCGCGCGCAGCTCCGGTTGCGTGACCAAGACCTTGGCGCCGCTGTTCTCCAGGCGGTCTCTGACCGGGTCAGGGCCGAAGGCCGAGAAGAGTGGACCAATGATGCAGCCGAGTTTGAGGGTGCCAAAGACGGCGAAGAAGTGTTCCGGCACGCGCTCCATGAAGGTGAAGACGCGGTCTCCCTTCTCAAGGCCCAGGCCGTTGAGGACGTTGGCAAATTTGTTGGACTGCCGTCGCATGTCGTCGTAGGTGTGAGTCTCCTTCTCGCCGTTCTTGCCTTCCCAGAGCATGGCGGCCTTAGTGCCAAGACCGTTGTTGCAGTGGCGGTCAATAGCCTCGTGAGCAATATTCAGGCCGCCGCCGGGGAGCCAGTCCAGCTCATTCTCAATGTCTTCCCATTTGAATGAGCCTGCTTGCCCAGTGAAGTCGGTCAGGTTCGGAGGAAGCCGGTGTTCTTTGGGTTTCTGGATCTCTTCATAGTGCATGGACATGGCGCGCCTCTTAAATGGGATGCGTGACGTAGTTAACCAGTGGCGCAAGTGTAGGCAGGGGTGCGGAGGTCGTCAACCGGTGGCTGAGGACGACTAAGGCAGCAGCAATGCAGGGGTACGTAGGTCTGGTGAGCCCTCTTGGTCAGGGTCAAGGTTGAGGGTCAGACGGCCTTTGGCAAGAGTGCGCATTGTGGGCACGGTTTGGTCGAAAAGCTCAACGCGGACCGTCACGTACTCTTCAATAGTGGATGGGTGCAACGACACCAGGTGGTCATACACGCGCAGGGCGGCGTCCGCATCCAGTTGTCCGTCATTCACTAGCCGTTGGCCTAGGTCGTCCAGAGCCACGTCCGCCAGGACTGCCGTCCACGCCAGGAGGTAGCCCAGATAGTGCTCATCGGCGTTGATGTTGCCCTTCCAGGTGTCGAACCGGAAGTCAACGAGGTCTGTGAAGCCAGCGTGGTCAGGGTACGCGAGCAGAGTTTCTCCGGCGAAGCGCTCCACAGCCAACCAGAAGGCTCGCTCAAACTGCTGCGCCTGGGCCTCTTGGAGAGCTTGGAGGTAATACGTGGTCTGTGCCTCAGTCTGCCCTGGGTTCACAAAGTCCTGGCGAGAGTGGCCCAGTTCATGGGTCAGAGAATTCAGTACGTCCGCGAAAGGACGCTCCGCGTCCACGATTACAGCGGCCCTGCCCCGGTACCGTGTCTTGAAGGCGGGATTGGAGGTCTTGAGCTTTTCCCTGTTGGCCAATAGCGCTGGATAATCCGATTCAGGGCTGGTGGCGAACTTCTCCGCGTAGGAATCATTCACCCGGCGTAGATAGTCTGCGTGAGAGAGCAAGAACACGCTGAGCCGCTCGTCCAGGAAGCTTCCTCCCGTGAGGAGGTAATAGCCTGCGTCTGCGGCACTGAGAATGTCCGGAATCCTGTCGGCGCCTGTGTCGTTGACCACCACACTGCTGTCATCCAGCAGCGCGGGCAGTCCAGCCAGCATATCGCTAAGCTCAGCGTCGGTGTACACGATGGACGGGCGTGGGTCAGGCGCCACGTTAAACCATTCCACGGTCGTCTCATAGACGTTGTCGGCCTCGTTGCTCTCTGCTACCTCGTTTTGAGGGTCTATGACCAGCCGCAGTGTGTGGAGCCCCGCCAAAGGCGGAACGGTGACCAACAGTCCGCCCCAGTCTTCGTGCCAGCCCACTCTCCCTCCTCTCAGTCCGTTATCAAAACTGAAGCTACGAACTTTTTCGCCGTCCAGGTAGAGGTCTACGGAGAATGAGCCTGCATCATGGATGCTCTGGTTCTGCACCACCACGTCTGTCCAGTGCTGTTGGACCACCATTGGCGTATTGTTTGTGAATGTGTCCTGCGTGGTGGAGATGATGATTGGGCCGTCCCAGCCAAACCGCCAGCCAGGGACTAAGTTAGGGGCGTCCAGCGACGCGGGCGCCATGGCTGTGATAACGGGTGGCAACGACGGCGCTGGGCCCACCGGCCCGGTATTCCACGTATACGACGCCTGGTACGTATTATTGGTCTCATCCAGCTCTTCGATGACGTTGCCGGGGTCCACTACCAGCCGGAGGTCATGGGTGCCTGGCTTTAGACGCAGAGTGTCCAACAGCCCTGCCCATGGTTCAGTTGTGGATTGATCAGCCAAGGACCAGCGCCAGCTTTGCTCTCGCACCAGTACGCCGTCCACGTAGAGGTGGACCGGCACGCTCCGTAGGACTGAGGAGGCCCCTTGGCTCTTGAAGGCGTACTGGACATGAGTTTCCACGTCCACCGACAGAGGGCCGTTCATGGTCCGGCCACTGTAGGACGTAAGCACCAGAGGGGCGTCCCACCCTTCCGGTGTGAACAGGGCAAGGTCAGGTAGGCGCGTGACTGCCGATTGCACGGGGTTGTCCCCACCTACGTTCACCTCCACCGTGAAGGTGTTGTCGGCCTCGTTGGTTTCAGGTACTCGATTGAGAGAATCGACAACAAGCGTGAATGTGTGGCTGCCTGGGGTGAGCTTGAGCTGGTTGGTCAGGTTGTTCCAGTCACCAATGAAACGGTAACTCAGCGGTTCAAATTGTGAACCAAGCCACTGTTCAGCCATGACGCCGTCCACGTAGAGGTCAATGGAGTAAGGCTCGCTGGAGGACTGCGGGCCGTCGTTGGTGATTGCCCAGCTTATGTAGACGGGGTTGGGTAACGATATAGCGGTGGAGCCGGACTGGCCGGGACGGCCGATGACGATGAGGGGCGCCGCCCATCCAGGAGGCTGGTGAGGATGGAGATTGCTCACGGCCTCGCTGTCAGACGTCGGAGTCCTCGTTGGTACGGGCGTGGGGGTAGGCCCCGGTGTGGGAGACGCCGTTGGCGTAGCTGTAGGGCCGCGCGTTGGCGTTGGGAGCGGAGTCTCAGTCGGTGAGGCGGTAGGCGTGGGAGTTGCAGTTGCAGTTGGCTGCGGGCTGCCACTGGGGTTGACTTCAATGACATCGCACGCCGCTAGTAGGGTGGCAGGCAGCGTCATCGCCGCGACCAATAACAGCAGCCTGCGTGCCGCCGCTGTCATAGCTGCCTAACCATAGGTTTGCGGACGGCCATGGCTAGCTCTGCGCTCCGAAGAGAGAATCCAAGGCGCCTTCCGCCCGACCGCGCACGGCGCCTTCAAACATACGTGCCATCAGCGGTAGGCCAACGTCAATAACCACCGTGGTGTCGGTCACCTGTACGGTGCCGGACACGCTGAACCCTTTGGCCTTCCCTGAAAACTTCATGGTATCGCCAACCCATTCATGGTTATGCTCCGGCACCTGGCTGCCGTAGGCTTTGAGCATCTCCTCCAAAAAGCCGTCCAGCTTGCGCTTTGCCTCTTCTTTGGTGACGCCATGCTCTCGTGAGACCTTCATATCATCCTCCTACTGTGCGGAGCGCTTCAGCC
>JAQBVZ010000103.1 GCA_027625205.1 Chloroflexota bacterium | reverse complement strand
GCAGAAGCCCCCCGAGAAGTACGACGGCAGCGGCTGCCTGTAATGGACGACGCCTACCAGGAAGACTTGCTCAATGACGCTGACCAGCGCCAGCGAGACCTGGAGGGCCAGATACTTATCAAAGGGACGGACGCCCCCTTTGAGGTGTTCCGCCAGGGCCGCCTGGCCTTCTACCTTGGCGGGAACCGGTTCAACACGCCTCTGCGTGATAGAGACTTCTTCCGCCATGACATCCGCACACAATCAGGGATGCACACCCATCAGGGCGGGCTTGTTATATTTGTGGTGGATGGAGACGGTTATACGACCGTCAACAAGAAGCCGTTAAATTGGAAGAAATATGACCTTGTGCTACTACCAATCCTGCCGGAAGAGGTAGAGCACCAGCACTTCAACAGGGACCCGAGCAACCCCGCTATCTGGTGTGCATTCATATTCCACGGCATGCTGCGTGAGACTGGCTATAATATCACCCAGAACGAGCGCTCTCCCGACTTTCAAAAGTAGCGGGCTGAAGGGCTTACGCGCCTATCAACTCCTCTTTGCTCCGTGTGCAGGTGTCGATGATGGTGTAGATGTAACACCGTGCCAACCGCATCATCACGTCAATGTCAGCCCCTTCACCTGCCAAGAATCCCAGCGACGGGTCCACGGGGGCGTTCTCCCGTTCTTGGCCAAGCCGCGCCGTGGGGATGCCCCAGGGCCGTAGTACGGAGGCGTCCGTGGCCCCTGCGATGCCTGCCCTAGCGACGTGCGCTTTCCCTTCCACCAGTTCCCACGCCCGCATACTGGACTGGACAATCCAGCTGTCCGGGCTGGTGTTGTTGCCGCCAACCTCCAGGTACGGCTCCCAGGTGAGGTCCAGTTCTGGGTGCCGGGACCGCGCACCGTCGACGAACTCCTGGAACATGGCCTTTACCTCTTCAACGGAATTCCGTGGGCTCACCCTGATGTCCAGGTAGAGGTTGCAGACAGCCGGAGAGAAGTCCGGCTTGAAGGGCCAGCCACCCTCAATGGCGCCTATATGGCAGGGGGTGGCCACCTGGCCGGAGGTGGTGCGTTCTGCGTACTCCTCAAACCAGTCGCCCAGCTCAGCCATGAGTCCGCCGGCCTCCATGATTGCGCTTTTGAAGACGCCGCGCCGCGCTACATAACCAACCACGCCTTTAACGGTGAGCTTCACCCAGAGCATGCCTGGCTCCTCCCAGCCCACGGCATAGCCCACTTTGGAACTCACTGCATAGTCAGGGCTGACTCCGTTCATGAGCATATGCTCACAGCCAACCCCCATGCCCACGTGTCGTTTTTCTAAATAGGGCCTGCCGCCAATGAGTTTGGTCCGGTGGATGCCACCGCTGACAATGCCCACCGTGACTGACCCCAGCAACGGTATACCTGCCTGACGTATGACTTCAGCAGCGTGCAAGGCCACGGCTGACCCCGCCTTGGGGTTCCCTGCGCCCGCACCGTGGATGATGCGGCCCACCTGGATAGCCTTGGTATGCATATCCAGCAAGTCCAAGTCGCCAAAGACCAGACCGTCATCCTCCGCGCCGCTCACGTAGTGGTCAAGGTGGCTGTACAGCAGGAGTTCCGGCCCGCTCCCTGACCCCGCCAGCCGGCCTATGGCGTTGCCCCTGTCCTCATCCATCTGCTGGTATTCCGCCTCCAAGCCCGCCTTGCGCATCTCCTCCACCGTGGCCTTAGCCAAGGGGCCTTCATACCCCGTGGGGCTAGGGATGTTGACCATGTCTGTTAACAGTTGCACGACGCGCGACTCGTCAAGCTGCGCGTAGGCCTTTTCTACCCACGCCTCCTGTTGGGATGACAGGGGGGCTGGCTTTGTCTTGACGTCGCTGGGGTTGACCATGGCGCGCTCCTTAATGAATGGCGAGTTTTGAGGATAGCGGGTTGTGGAGCACGGAGGATAGATAGGGAGGGTTGAGCCGTCAACAGCGTATGTTCCTGGACGCAAAGAGAGGCGCCGGAGCAGCCCCTCCGGCGCCTCTTACGAGCCAATGAAGTTAGCCTTTATTCGATGCCGAACACAACCTGGACGGAGACTGTCACGTCCAACTCACCCGCTAGGATTTGCGTGGGTGGCAGGCTCCCCTCACTGGACACGGCGGCGTCTAAGAACCGGGACTCTTCCACGGGGTAGACGTTCCCGCCAAATTCCGTGATGAACACCACGTTGCCAAGCTTGAAGTCTGCAGCATCAGCATATTGTCCAGCCTTGCTCACGGCGTCCTGGACTGCCAGCGTCCGTGCCCGGTCAGCCAAAGCCCTGCCGTCCTCAATGGTGAAGGACACGTTGTTTATGCGGGTGGCGTTTCCACCAGCCTCAACCGCGCCGTCAATGACCGGGCCCACCAGGTCCAGGTCCCGAATCTCCACCGTGAGCGTGTTGGTCACGCGGTAGCCGGTCAATGTTTGCTCACGCTCAAAGTACTGATACTGCGGCTGAATGTTGAAGAAACTGGTCCTGATGTCGCTGTTATCAACGCCAAGCGCGTTGAGTCGGGCAATCATGCCCTCCATGGCCTGTGCGGCCACGGTCCGGGCCTCAGCAACTGTTCTTTCCATGGCTTCCACACCCATGGAAAGAACAGCCAGATCAGGCATTGCAGATACCTTGCCGGTGCCCGTGACGTGTACGCCTGTGCCCTGGCTGGCGCCATAGTTCAAAGCCCCTGCGCGGGCCATGGATTCCAGCTGTGCGCCGGTAAAGTATCCGCCTCCGGTCTGCTGGCTGCTGGGGTCGTCACTAGTGCAGGCAGCGGCCAACATGGCCACCAATGCAATCCCTATTAACGGGGTTGTCAGTATGCGGCGAGAGAATAGCTTGATCATTGGACTCCTCCTGATGTTACGTGGTTGTCAGCGGCCCTCATGGCCTTCTGACGCTGTCATTACTCATGACGAAGCAGGCGGTTAAAAAGTTCCCGTGAACTGCTTTAGACGGGGAGGAGCGCTAAGTAAGAGGCCGTTCAGGCATCCAGAATAGGACCAACGTGGCAAGCCCCAGGGCTCCAGCCAGGATGGAGAGGCTTAACTTGAGCCAGTCCACCGCCTGACTCTCCTGTCCCGCGTTCGAATCACCGGCAGGGGGCGCTTGTTGGATGCCGGGTGCTTGCGATTCAGCCGTGGCGAGTTCTGATTCGGACGCCGCAGGGGCTAATGCGAGGCGAGCCTCCTCATTGGACGTGTCTGTGAGAGTGTCGTTCGGTGCTTTAAGGGCGCCGGTCAACTCTGGAGCGCCGGTAGTTGGCGGCTCTGAGACTCCATCCACCAGGCCAACTATGTCAGCGGACGTCACCAAAACCAGGGCCAGCACGGCGGCGGCGGTTGCTATAGAAAGCCCGCGCAGGCCTTGCCGGTGCTGTCGTGGCGCGTGTGTCAGGGGCAACGGGGCATGGGAAAGCATGAAGGACCTTGGCGCCTCCACCGTTGGCGTCCGGTGCAGTAGATCAGCCACGGCACGAAGTTCGGCGACCTCAGTGCGAGCCTCGTCGCTTGTCGCCAACTGCGCTTCCACTTTGGCGGCCTGCTCTGCATTCAGGCGGCCGTCCACGTACTCCGAGAGTCGTTCGTGGTGGTTGTCTTGTGTTAATCGCTTCAACCAGCCCAACACAGCATCACCCCTTTCCTTCATCAGGACGTGGCAAGTCGCCTGAAAGTTCCAGGATTGGCCGCAGCACCGTGCGGAGGCGCTCGCGGCCCCGGCTTAATCGTGATTTCACCGTGCCAAGCGACACGTTGGTTATGCGCGCGGCCTCTTCATAGTCCATCCCTTGCAGGTCAACCAGGGAGATTATGAGCCTCTGGTCCTCCGGGAGTTGCGCAAGCGCGGCGTGGACAGTGTTGACCGTCTCATTTTGAAGCGTGGCCTCTTCCGGTGTGTGGCTGGGGTCTCGCCATATCCCACCGGGGTCGCCAGCCTCAGTGAACGCTTCAAGTGAACTGTTGCGCCTGCGTTGTGGTGAGCGCAGCACGGCACGGCAGCGGTTGGCCACAATAGTCAGCAACCACGACCGAAGGTTCCCGCCGTTGAAACGGGCCATGGCGCGGTAGGCTGAGAAGAAGCCCTCTTGGGTCGCGTCCTCAGCCGCGCTTGGGTCTCGTAGCATGGAAAGGGCCAGGTTATAGGCGTGTTTCTGGTGCCGCTCCACTATGGCATTGAACGCGGCAAGGTCACCGCCTTGGGCACGTTGCATAAGGAGGTGGTCGTCGGCTTCGTTGTAGTCAGAAGTTGTCATGGCAGGC
>JAQBVZ010000102.1 GCA_027625205.1 Chloroflexota bacterium | reverse complement strand
AGGCCCTCACTCTGGAGGTCAGCCAGGCCGCCAAGGAGTATTTGGCGGAGAAGGGCTTCGACAAGCAGTTTGGTGCGCGTCCTCTGCGCAGGGTCATCCAGAATGAGATTGAGGATGCTCTGTCTGATGAGGTACTGGCAGGCAAGCTTCAGCCCGGCGACACGATAATGGTCGACGCTGCCGATGGTGACGAAGGTCGCAAGCTGACCTTCCAAACGCAATCAGTGTCCACACCAATGCCCACGCCGAGCTAAGGCACGGTCTCTATAGAATGACGAATAAAGGGAGCCCCGAAAATTTCGGGGCTCCCTTTTGTTTCTAATGGAGCAAGGGGTATGTGATGGACATTACCATTGGCAGACCGCACACCGTGAGATGACGGTGGCCGCTGAGGTGGTGACCGAGTACGCAAAGCTGACAGGCGCAGGCACGGTGTTCACCAAACAAAGTTGGGGCTTTCCGCGCCCCGTCTCTATTAGCGATACCATCCGAGCTGAGGCGACGGTGCCGTCCGTCCACCCCAGGCTCCCCATCGCGGACGTGGGTTTCAAAATTACCAATCAGGACGGTGAGGAAGTCCTCATGGGTGAGGCCACGGTCTATCAGGCCATAGCCGGACTCTTTCACGCGTCAGCACGCCCTAGCGCTCACTACCCCCTCGTGTGGTAGCCTTCCAGCACCATGCCTCCATCCCCTAAATCCAAAATTACGTTCCTCTGCCAGGACTGCGGACATACCAGTCCCCGGTGGGAGGGCCGCTGTCCTTCGTGTGGACAGTGGAACACCTACGTGGAGTACAGTCCGCCCAAGGCTCCAGGCCAACGGAACGGCGGCCTTAGGAGGCAGTCGCAAGCCAACGTGCCGGTGCTGCTTGGCGATCAGCCCGTTGACGGGGGGCGTCGCCTGTCCATGGGTATGCCAGAGGTGGAGCGTGTCCTGGGCGGCGGCGCTGTCCTTGGCTCCTTGGTGCTCATGGCCGGTGACCCTGGCATTGGTAAGTCCACGTTGCTTTTGCAGTTCGCTGCGGGGCTTGCGGCGGAGCATAAGGTGCTCTACGTGTCTGGTGAGGAGTCCGGTGGGCAGGTGCGCCTGCGGGCGGAGCGACTCGGTATCGCTGGTGCGAGCGTACTTTTCCTGGCGGAGACCAGCCTGGAGGCCATCCTTGGCCAGATGGAGGTCGTCCAGCCCGGCGTGCTTATTGTGGACTCAATCCAGACCTTGTACTCCGATGCGACCCCCTCCACTGCGGGCAGCGTGGCCCAGGTGCGGGAGTGCACGCAACTTCTGATGCGTTGGGCTAAAGAGACTGGCGTGCCGGTGTTCCTGGCAGGTCATGTGACCAAGGACGGAAACATCGCAGGCCCACGGGTGCTTGAGCATATGGTTGACGTGGTGCTCTACCTTGAAGGTGAAGCCATGAGCAACTTCCGGTTGCTCCACGGCGTGAAGAACCGCTTTGGCGCTACCAATGACGTTGCGCTCTTGGAGATGCGCGGCGATGGTCTGGCTGAGGTGGCAGACCCATCGGCGGCGCTGATTGCTGAGCGGCAGAGTGACGTGCCGGGCTCCGCTGTGGTGGTAACGCTGGAGGGAAGCCGGCCTCTGCTGGCTGAGGTGCAGGCGCTTACGAACCCCAGCGCCTTTACGCCGCCGCGCCGCTCCAGCAATGGCACCGATTTCAACCGCATGGCTATGACCACGGCGGTGCTGGGCCGCAGGGCAAGCCTCTCTCTGGGCAATCAGGACATCATGGTGAACGTGACCGGTGGTCTGCGGATCAATGAGCCTGCCGCTGACCTGGCTGTGGCCCTGGCCATCGCCTCCAGCTACCATGACGTACCCCTGGCGCCCAATACGGTGTTCATTGGTGAGGTGGGGCTTAATGGCGAGGTACGCCGTGTGCCGCAGATTGAGCGACGCCTGTCTGAGGCGGCCCGTCACGGCTTTGTGCGCGCCGTAGTCCCCAAGGGCAGCGCCGACGCCGCCACGGAGTTTCCTCCGTCTATGGAGGTTGTGGCCGTGAGCAGCCTGCGAGAGGCGATGGCCGCCGCGCTGCCACAGGTACGCCGGGTTAGAGCCATCCAAGACTCAGCTTAGTTTGGTTCTGTTAGTTGTTGCTTGTTCTGGCCCAACATGTAAGATTTCGGAAACTCATGGAAGTGGGGTGGGCATTGAGTCAATCTCCAGAAAGCGCTCCTCGAGTAGCGGAGTTCTTTGCCGGTGTCGGGTTGGTGCGCATGGCCTTAGAACAAGAAGGGTGCGAAATTGTATTTGCTAATGACATTAGCCCATTAAAAAAGCAAATATACGCTGCGAACTTTGACTCCTCCGATTACCTGTGCCGTGATATCAAAGAAGTTACTGGAAATGATGTACCGGATGTTGATTTAGCAACGGCTTCATTCCCTTGTACTGATCTTTCATTTGCTGGCAATCGTGCGGGGTTAAAAGGACAGGAGTCGGGCCTTCTTCACGAGTTCTTAAGAATCATTTAAAGAAATGGACTCTCGGCGTCCAGCGGCAATTTTACTTGAAAATGTAGTGGGATTTGCCACATCTAATAATGGGGCAGATCTCTACACGACCATTGCAACTCTTAACGCTATGGGCTATACGTGCGACGTGCTTTTGTTGGATGCGAAGTACTTTGTTCCACAAAGTCGCCCTCGGTTGTTCGTCGTTGGATTTCAAGTGGCCCTTCCTGATGCCATGCCTTGGACAGAGTCACGGATCAGGCCATCATGGGTCATTAAATTTGCTCAATCGCACCCTGGCCTCATGATGCAATCAGCTAGACTTCAGACCCCAGACCGAGCCACAGAAACGATACAGGCTGTTTTGGAACAATTTGCTCCCACAGATGAAATATGGTGGGATGTTTCTCGTATGGCGGGGTTTCTTAGTTCACTGAGCCCGCTGCAGGCAGGCCGCTTGGAAACAATGCGCCGCTCATTGATTACAACGGCTGCAACTGCCTATCGAAGGACCAGAGAAGGCCGGGCTGTATGGGAGATTAGGCGTGACTCAATAAGTGGGTGCTTGCGTACTGCTCGTGGAGGCTCAAGCAAGCAATCGGTTGTGTTAGCAGGTCAAGGAACAGTTAGGATTAGGTGGATGACTGCAAGGGAATACGCTCGGTTACAGGGCGCGCCTGATCTTAAGTTTGGCCAAGTGTCGGAAAGCCAGGCAAAATTTGCTTTAGGGGATGCTGTTTGCGTGCCTGCCGTAGCTTGGTTAGCCCAGCGGTATTTAGTACCTGTTTCGCGTACAAGAGTGGGCCCCCATGAGATGGCTGAGACCTATGCCTAAAGTATGGTCAGGGTTGCCGCCTGATGACGCCCGCGCCATACGAGGGGAATTGAACCGTGCCTTAGATAGACAAGACTCTCGTGGCCGGCGAGTTGGTAATGGTCGTCGCGGTGTTTACGCTTTTCTTGATTATGATGAAGAACCTATCTATGTAGGACAGACAGTAGAACGTCTCCGTACTCGAATCAGAAGGCACCTCACGAATCAGCGGACAGATGCTGTTGCGATGAACGTATTAGACCCCTTTGAAGTGGCATTCATCGAGATGTGGCCATTCTTGGAATTGGAAGCTGTAGCCAGTGAGGACCAGTCTGTCAAAGAAACGCTTAACGCAGCAGAATATACAGTCTATCGGCAACTAACTGGCACTTCGGTATTCAGGGCTGTTTTGAATGAGGTGCCAGTTACCGCCGCACCCATCATTTGGCTGCCGGAATCTACCAGGGCACGGATAATCCCTGATGAAATTTATGAGCGCCGGAAGCATCCAGATGAAAGAATTGCTCGCCGTGCCGCTACAATAGCACGGTTGGCACAAGTGATTAGTGAACGCTCCGTTCAGCCAGGTTTGCGGCTGACTTTGTTAACACAAGCACGGAGATTGGAGCATCTTGCTGCCCAACGTTTGGATGAAGTAGGTGGCCCGCCTACGCCTGGAGCCCCGTTAGATCTGAACACCAATGATGAAGGACCTATTTCCTAAACAAATCCGCAGCAGAATTATGGCTCAAGTTCATTCGAAGAACACGAGCCCAGAATTAGCTACCCGTAAAGCCATTCACGCTGCTGGTTTTCGTTTCCGCCTCCACTCCGACTCATTGCCGGGAAAGCCCGATGTAGTATTGCCCAAACTTCGTACGGTTATCCTCGTGAACGGATGCCTCTGGCATGGCCATCAATGCAAGAGGTTTCGGTGGCCCGTTGCGAACGCTGATTATTTGAGACAGAAAATTCAGCGGAACATTGATCGGGATATAACCAAT
>JAQBVZ010000101.1 GCA_027625205.1 Chloroflexota bacterium | reverse complement strand
ACTTCAGTTCCGCAGACCAATATCCCATAGCCGTGCAACCCTTCAGCAATGAGCGGGTCATGCTTTTCATGGCCGCGGTTGGATCGATTGAGTCGGACCGCTTTACCGGCACGCTGGCCCATGAACTCCAGCACGTTTTCCAGCAAGCCATTGACCCCAACGAGGTCACCTGGGTTAACGAGGGCCTCTCTGAATTTGCCTCACGGGTTGGCGGCTATCCCTTCACCCCGGTCAGCCCCTACCTCATAAGACCAGACACCCCTCTTATCTACTGGCCCTTGGCCCCCCAGGAGTCCATCCCCTCTTACGGCGCGGCGTCTTTGTTCATCTCCTACCTTGCTGAACGCACCGGGCATCAGAACATGCGGGACTTTGTTGGAGAGCAGGGCAACGGCACAGAGGGGGTCCAAGCCTATTTGGACAAAGTGTCTCCTGACCTCAGCTTCAACCAGCTCTTTGCGGACTGGGCCGTGGCCAATATCTTGGGGGCATCAGCAGGCCCCTACGCATCGCAGGACGGCAGGGTCTCCGTAACAGAGCGCATACGCGGCACGACTGTCCTTGAAGGTCGAGTGTCCCAGTACGCGGCACGTTACATCAGCGTGGAGTCGTCGCTGCTGGAGTTACGCTTCACCGGCGCAACGCAAACGCCGCTTCTGCCCGTGGAGCCCCACAGCGGCGACGCGTGCTGGTGGAGCAACCGTGGTGACGACATCGACACGACGCTGACGCGTACAGTTGACCTCACGGACGTTTCTGAGGCGACGCTCCGTTTCTGGCACTGGCATGAGCTTGAAGAGCTCTGGGACTACGGGTACGTGGCGGTATCAGCCGACGGTGGAGGGCGGTGGCATGCCTTGGAAGGCAGGCGTTCGGTTACGGATGACCCCTTGGGCACCGCATGGGGCCCAGGCTTTACCGGCGTCACCAGCGGTTGGGTGGAGGAGCGGGTGGACTTATCACCATACGTTGGCTCAGAGGTGCAGTTGCGCTTTGAGCATGTAGCCGACGAATCGACCAGCGGCGCGGGCTGGTGCATCGACGACATCTCGATTGAGGAAGTGGGTTTTCGTGACGATGCGGAGTCAGACGGCGATTGGCAGGCTGCAGGCTTCCTGCGCGTGCCCGGCAATCGTGTGGTCCAGGACTTCGCTGTACGGTGGGTGACGGGCGCTGGTGACAACGCCGTGGTGACCGACGTGCCGCTTGATGGGAACAATAGCGGCGCCATCACCGTCATGAATAGTGGAGTGCTGGTGGTCATAGCCACGGCGCCAAAGACGACTGTCCTCGCAGAGTTTACGTTGGAAGCTCGTTAGTAAAGGGCGAGTGCCGTACAATGAGGGCGCGACGTCTCACCTACTGAAGTCAGCTACGCAGGAGTGTCGTATGAATAGCACGTCAAGCCGGTGGCTCATTGGAGCGGGAGCGGTAATCGCTGTGCTGGTGGTCGCCAGCGTACTGGTGGCTGTCTTAGGTGGCTCTGGCGAGACGACAGCGTTCCCGGAGAATACGCCGGAGGGCGTGGTCCAACGCTACCTGCAGGCCGTTCAAGACCGCGAGTCCCAGACCGCTTTTGACTATCTGGGTGCTGAACTTCAGGAGGCCTGCACACTTCAGGAGCTCCGTGACCAAACCCGTTGGTCTGCGGAAAACGATAACCGGGTAATCCTGGAAGGCACCGAGGTTGTGGGCGGTCAGACCA
This sequence comes from Chloroflexota bacterium, assembly GCA_027625205.1. Classification (GTDB taxonomy): domain Bacteria; phylum Chloroflexota; class Dehalococcoidia; order Lucifugimonadales; family Australimonadaceae; genus JAQBVZ01. Next base: position 2,612 of record JAQBVZ010000101.1, on the reverse strand, counting down.
TAGTCACAGTGCGGGTCACGCAACTGCGCGTGGACCCTCCCAGCATCCCCAATGAGTCTTCATTCTCTCCGGAGTACATACTGGAGCAGCAGGATGGTAATTGGCGCTTCATTCAGCCTCCTTGGCCTATGGGATGGTGCCAAGGGCTGACGCTGGATATTGAGAAGCTCCCCCTGCCGCGTAACTGAGGAGACAGCGTGAACATCCTATTCGGACTTATCGTCCCAGTAGTGTCGCTGGCGGTGCTGGTTGCCATTATTGTTGGCGTGGTCTCGCTGTCCCGCCGCGCCGGTGAAGAGGCCGACTCGGACCCCGGCATTGGCACCCTCAAGCGGGTGTACTACTACGTACTTGGCTTTGTGGCATTGGGATTCGCCTCATCAGGCGTGACCCTCTTGGTGAAGGGCCTCCTGGATGTCATCTTTGGTGAACGGGTCATTTCGGGTGGAGAGGCGCAGCTTGCCCTTGCACTGGCCTTGACCCTGGTGGGCACGCCAATCTGGCTGTACGTTCTGAGCCTGGCGCAACGCTCTCTGAGAGAGCACCCAGTAGAGACGGGGACCTTTGGGCGTAAGTTCTACGTTTACCTGGTACTGGGCGTATCCGCAGCAGTGGGCGCAAGCGGCCTCGTACTCTTGCTACGGGGCGTCCTGGGTGCCGCTGACTTTAACGCAGGCCAGATTGCATTGCCGTTGGTCATGGGTGGCGTTTGGTACTTCCACTGGCGGATTGAAACCCTGGAGGGCCAGCCGTCTGAGATGGCCCGTCTTTGGCGCAGACTATACATTTACCTCACCGCCGCGTACGGCCTTGGACTTCTGGGCGCGGGCGTGGCTCTCTTTACAGCCAACCTCCTCACCACAGCCTACGACGCTTTGGCGGGTACGCTGTTGCTCTCCCCTGGCTCAGATGACCTCTGGAGCTCCGGCGTCCGTGGGGGCGTGGCCATGGCTCTGGTGGGCGGCATCTGGTGGTGGTGGCACTGGCACAGAGTGGCGGGCGTGGACGGCCAATCAGAGCCCCGTCAGGTGTATCTCTACCTCTACGCGGTGCTGGGCGGTGCGGCCACGGTTGTGGTCTCCCTCAGCATTCTCTTGTACGGCCTGTTGCAATGGGCGGTGGACGCCCCTGGCGTGCTGGCCGCCTCTACGCACTTCCGGTTCCTTCCTGACGTCATTGCGGGGCTTGCCGTTGGCGGAGCTATCTGGGGCTACCACTCAGCCGTTATCCATCAAGAGGCGGGCGCTCTGGCCGGAGGCTTATTGGCTGCGCGGCGAGTCTACCGCTACTTGGTGGCCGCCCTTGGCCTGGGCACCTTGGCCACGGGCCTTGTCCTGCTGTTCGGCGTGGTGGTGGGCGTGCTGGTGCCGGAGGCAGGAGATAGCCTTGTGGGGTCTGATTGGTGGAAACAACCTCTGGACCTGGGGCTCACGCTGGCGTTGGTGGGCGTGCCCATATGGGGCCGCTACTGGTGGGCTGCCCAACGAGAGGCTAGCGCGCACTCAGATGAAGAGCGCACCGCGCAGTCCAGGCGAGTCTTCATCTACGGTGTTTTCGGCATCGCGGTGCTGATTACGTTGGGCGACCTGAGCGCGCTGTTGTTTGTCATCCTACGCGACTTGCTGGAGGGCGAGCTTGCACTCTCAGCGTTGCAGCAGGGCAAGTGGTTCATAGGCGCGCTGCTCATGGCTGGCGCTATCAGCGTGTACTACTGGCTCATCGTGCGGGAGGACAGGGAGGCCGCTGGAGAACAGCCTGCTGAAGCTATGGCGCGGCCTCGTCGTAAGAGCGTGACGGTCGCTGTCAGCGCTGATGGCGTCGTGCGGCAGATAGAGGCCAAGCTTGGCTACAGCGTTCGTTGGTGGCGTACGCTGGACGACGCGGGGTCGCAGGCCATCCCAGAGGCTGACATCGAGAGCTTGGCGGATCAGGTTAATGAGACGGCGGGCGACAACGTCCTGATGGTGATAGACGCTACCGGTGCTCGGGTACTCCCCTACGAGGTCTCATGACCAACCCAGGTCAACGTCGCATTCTCTGTGTCTTTGCCCATCCTGACGACGAGACAACTACCACTGGCGCAAGCATAATCAGGTCCATCCGCGAGGGTGTTCAGGTGCATGTGGTGACGGCCACCCGCGGTGAACAGGGCACGCTTGGCACCGGCGGCGTGACCTACACGCGTGAGGAGCTGCCCCAGGTACGAGAGGCTGAGTTGCGTTCCGTGATGCAACTATTTGGAGTGGAGCCGCCTCTTCTTTTCGACTACAAGGACCACCTCCGGAAAGATGCTGATGTGGAAGAAGTGGCAGGTAAGGTCCTGGCGGTCATGCAAGAGGTACGGCCCGACGTGGTGGTGACCTTTGGCCCCAACGGTATCTCCTACCATGACGATCACATCGCCATCCATAAAGCGGCTGTTGATGCATTCCATCGTTATCGCCAGACGGCGGATGATGAGCCGCGGTTGCTCTACGTTGCCCTGAGCAAAGTGGACGCTGAAAGGTACGACCTGAAAGTCGAGGGCGTGGAGGGTGAGCCCAACGTGTTCATCCGAGCTACCCCTGAAGAATGGGCGTTGAAGTTGCAAGCCATGCGGATGTACAGGTTTC
>JAQBVZ010000100.1 GCA_027625205.1 Chloroflexota bacterium | reverse complement strand
ATCACTCACTGCCTGGCCTCCTCCCAAACCCTAGTTATCCTGGGAACCGCGGCGAGTATACATGCCCCCTTTAGAGAGTGACAAGGGGAATTGCAGTCTGTTGGCTGGCTGGTGCGTTGACGGCCCTTTCTGGCCGCACCTATACTGAACTGGCAGTGATGGTATGGGGCGATTAGCTCAGTTGGTTAGAGCGCTGCGTCGACATCGCAGAGGTCAGTGGTTCGAGTCCACTATCGCCCACCACTTATTCCACGCGACAGTTGTGGCTGATCAGAGCGTTGCGTCGACATCGCAGAGCTCAAGGAATGACGAGAGAACATAGAGACGGCTTGCCGGCAATCCAGCAAGCCGTCTTGTTTACTAATCGGGATTTGGTCGACCGTCCTTGAAAGCTCACGCACTGAGGGCGGCGGGCGCTTGGATGCGGCGCAGGGCCCTGTGGATGGTGCGAGGGCTTACGCCAAAGCGTTCCGCCAGAGTGGTGGCGTTACCGCCCTCCCGCTTATAGACCTCCAGCACCATGAGATCCCGCCCACGACGACGGTACTGCTGGTACCAGGCAGGGTCATCATATTTGCATATAGGCAAAGGGCAGTGGAGGCAAGACCGAGAGACCTCACATCCGGTGTCTTGATAAGCCATCTGCTCTGGCAGGGCATCAACGGTGGGTTCACGGCGAATCTTCTGTGTAGTGGTCACGGTGTTCCTCCTTTATCTGCATATCTGCGACTTTTCATTTGCGTGCGAGCCTTCACGCGATTGCGCTTGCTAGCTGTCGTACGTCCTTCGTGGTGTCTTTACGCTTGATTGCAAAGAGAAGCAGCAAACCACGAAGCAGGCCGTCCTCAGGGCCGGACATCTCCAGAGCCACGAACCCATCATCCTGGTACTGCGCCTGGGCGGCATCCAGCTCATACCATAGGGCTCGGTGTTCCCGTGACCCATTGGGGGCGTAAATATTGAGCCGGTCAGAGCCCGCAGCGGCCAGAAATTCCAGGACCGTTTGCGAGTCAACCGTTGCTGATTTCTCGACGGTTTCTACTATGGTGGCGCCTAGGGTCTGACGGAGAAGGCTGGCCAATTCAGGAACTTCCTCCGAGACCTCCAACACCACCCGCTGGCACTTCCACACGTTTCGGAGTAGATGGACCAGCGGAGCCGACTCACGGGCCAGCCCCCTGCTCTGCCACCAACGGTGCTCTACTACACGGAGGGTTGGACCAGAATGATGCGACTGAGAAGGCCCCTGTTCTGCAATGGTCACTACCAAGGTCTCACCAAAGCCAGAAAGAACCGTGTCTCCCCGGAGCTTGGTAGCAGGAGTCCTGCGTATCACCCGTACGCTGGCAATATAGGCTTTGCCTGGCTGAGGCGAGGAACGCCGGAGATGTGCGCCCTGAAGAGAACGGCGCAAGGTAGGTGAAAGTAACGGTGCGTTGAAGGCCATTGGCCTGAGGTCATACTGACTTTGTACGCAGGGGTGCTCTTCCCCGTACCGAGCCCGTTCCTGAGCTACGTATTGGGCGTATAGCGGATTGTGTTGCGCGACTTGCTGCCAGGGCACACGAAAGTGGCGTTGAAGCGCGTCACTACCCTCTGCCTGCCGGTTCTCCTCTTTTTGCCGCTCAAACCAGGTGGAGCCGTTCCAGGGAAAACCGTAGAGAACAGTGGTGGCGCCTGAGGCTTCAGTAAGTGGCGCCAGGTGACGCTTGTAGGTGTCCTGGCTTATGGTCTGAGCCTCCTCTACCTCCAGGAGACCAACGGGCCCCAGGCCCACCGAACTACTTATGTGATCAAGCATGGTGGGGTCAAGGAATATCTGATGTGCCCGTCCGACACGGACCTCATGGGCCTCTTGGGACCACAGACCGGAGGTCTGCCGTGAACCCAGTAGCTGGGTTAGGCGTTCTGCGGCTTGATTGGACGGTTCTGGCGTGACTTTGAGGTGCCGTGCCCCGGAGAGGGCATGGGCAGAGAGCAAAAATAGTTCCAGGTGGGCCGATATCTCCCGAGCACCGCCGTGGTGAGCAATCTCCACGGTAAAGGTGAGACCGCGGTTGTAGAGAACGCTCTCCAGGACAGCCTGAGCGATAGTCTGTTGATACGGCTTCAATAGTTGTAGACCGGGCATCAGCATTCCTTGATGGAATATTTGAATGCTGATATTAGCACTGGCGTTCTGATACTGTCAAGAACTGATGTTCTGAATGATGGAAGAGGCCACCGCTTTAGTTAGGGATATCGCATGTGAGTGCGGTCAGCACCTCAGACATGTTGTAGGCGCAAACTCGCTACTGTAATGGTTGATGTGGGGCGCGCTCTTGCGTGTGCGTATGGGAAACGAAACGCTTACCCCTGCTCTAGCAGCTTGGAGATGCGTTCAGGCTCCTTGCCTGCTTCCTCTTGGCGCTCAAAGCTGAAAGCCTCTGCTTCAGTCTCTTCCAACTTTGCTGCATCATCCTTCTTCATGCCGCGGGCCTGAAGGATGAGTCGCCGCCAGACCACCTGATGGGAGTCGGTGGACGACAGGTATTCTTGTGTGTCATACCGTTGCGGCGCAATGGCGCTGAAATCCTGCCGTGAGAAGTTGGTGACCTGCATCCAGCGTCCGTAGAGCCGGTAGTGAGCCCTCTCGTACCAACGCCCGAGGGCGCTATTGGGCCTGACGGACTTGAAGTAGATCTGCCGCGACAGTCCTTCGGTCACCGGAACGCTGTTGCGTGTGTACATATCTGTGCGGTGGTCGTTCCGGTACATGGCGGGCAGGTGATGGCCCAAGAGCCATTCTTCTGGCGCGTTCCACGCAGGCGCGGAGGTGACCCTCCGGCGGGCCCATGCGAACATCCAGGACCAGAGGTCCCTGTACGAGTGCTTGGGCCAGTAGGCGTTCAAGGATTCGAAGTAGTAACGGCTGACCTTTTGGGCGGAACCGCGGCTGGTGCGGTTGTTGCCGGCGGGGCGTTGCGGGAAGACCATGCGCCCGTTGACGATGCGGTTGCGGGCCCCCACGGCTCCGGAGCCGCCCATGGGGAACATCAATGTGCGGATGGCGTCCCGGTGGACGTAGGGGACGTGGGCGTCCTCTCCATTCTCCAGGGACACGTTCCAGTTTACGGGCCAGTACTCGGTGTGGAAGAGGATGTCCGTGTGGTCGTCGAAAAATTCAGGGGGGATGTCCTCTTCCATGGGTGCAGGCTCTTCATCACCCATCCAGATGAAGACCATGCCCTTGAGGGTCACGGTAGGGTACTTGCGGGCTTTCACCTTGCCGGGAATCTTGGACTCTGGACCCTCCGGCAGCACCGCCAGCACGTTGCCGTCGCCGTCGAACGTCCAGCCGTGATAGGGACAGGACACCGTGCCTTCAAAGTGACAGTCGCCGTGCATGAGAGAGCCGCCTCGGTGAGGACAGACGTTCCAGAGTGCGGCCACGCCATCTTTGCCCTGGAAGAAGACGATGTCATCCCCCAGGAGCTTGAGGCCCACGGGTTTGTTCTTGACCTTCTTGGCTTCTACGGCGGGGTACCAGTACTCCCGTAGCCCCAAAGGAGGTATCAGTGACCTGACGTCTTTAACGGGGGCATTTTGCAGAGTGTGACCGTTGGCTCCAGAGCCTTTTTGAGTATCATCACGAACGTCTACCATGGGGCGCTCCTATTTCTAACGCAGATGCGTTTTTCGACATTATTAGCCGAAACTTAATCGATGTCTGACAACTGAGGCAAATAGTATGGAAGCAGAATGACCTTGTCAAACACTATTGCGTAGGAAATGCTCATTCTCTGCACTGTACTAGGTGCGTGTTAAAGGCTGGATTCCACAGGTGTGGAGAGGGTGGACTCTTTGCCCACGCTTAGTATGCTTTCCGGCTCCAACCCTTGCTCTTCCTGCCTGGCGAAGCTGATTAACTCCGCTGTAGTCTCAGGCACGCTCTGAGCCTCCTGAGGTGGCATCATGCCCCTGGCTTGCATGAGCAGCCTTCGCCAGAGGACTTGGTGGGAATCTGTGGCGGAAAGGAACTCTGGGGCGTTGTAAGTCTGTTGGCCTATGGCTCCCGCGTCCTGCATGGAGAAATTGGTGACCTGCATCCAGCGTCCGTAGAGTTTGAAGTGGGCGCGTTCATACAATCGCCCCAGCCAGCTATTGGGCCGCACTGCCTTGAAGTAGACCTGGCGGGACTTGGTTTCATCCACGGGCACGCTGAACCGCGTGTAGAGGTCTGTCTTATGGTCACTGCGGAACATGGCAGGCAGGTGGTGTCCGCCTCCCCACTCCTCTGGCGTGTCCCATTGGTGCATTTTGGCAGCCCGCCGCCGCAGTGGGAGGAACATCC
>JAQBVZ010000099.1 GCA_027625205.1 Chloroflexota bacterium | reverse complement strand
CCGCAAAAACGCCGTCAGCCCCCAACTGCATCATCAGCGCAGCGTCTGCGGGAGTCGCTACACCGCCAGCGGCAAAGTTGACCACCGGCATCCGGCCCTGCTCTTTAACCGCTTGGACCAGCTCAAGTGGAGCCCCTAGCTCCTTCGCCTTGGCTGCAAGCTCATCCTCAAGCATGTTTTGTATTTCACGAATCTGGTCCATAACCGTCCGCATGTGCCGGACAGCCTCCACAATGTCGCCGGTCCCGGCTTCGCCCTTTGTGCGAATCATGGCTGCGCCTTCGGAAACCCTACGGAGTCCCTCCCCCAGGTCGCGGCAGCCACACACAAATGGCACCTTGAAATTGTGCTTCCAGATGTGATGAGACACATCTGCTGGCGTCAGTACCTCGGACTCATCAATGTAGTCCACGCCAAGCGACTCAAGCACCTGTGCTTCCACAAAATGCCCAATCCGGCACTTCGCCATCACAGGAATACTTACTGCCTTGATGATAGCTTCAATCATCGATGGGTCGGACATGCGCGCCACACCCCCGTCCGCACGAATGTCAGACGGAACACGTTCCAGCGCCATGACAGAGCAGGCTCCAGCATCTTCCGCAATCTTGGCTTGCTCAGCGTTTACCACGTCCATGATGACGCCGCCCTTCAGCATTTGGGCGAGACCACCCTTAACTTTCCATGTACCGGTTTCGGTTGCCATATTCCTCACTCATCAATCGTCGCTGTGTGTCTACATTATAGCGCCGGAAACTTCACCCACGCATCATCTCATGCAAGGAGCTTTGCTAATGCTAACTCCACCTCATTCAGTGGCACCAATGAGCCCTCAGCATCCTGGCGACGCTTGGCTTCCACCGCGCCCTGCTTGATATTCCGCCCGCTCACCACCAACCGCACCGGCAAACCCAAAAGGTCTGCATCATTGAACTTCACACCGGCTGATTCCGTCCGGTCGTCATAGAGCACCTCATAACCTGCTCTTTCCAGCCTGCTATAAAGCTCCTCCGCGGCTGACCCAACCTCCGGGTCCTGGGGGTTTAGCGAGAGAAGGTGCACCTCGTACGGTGCAATAGGTGCAGGGAAAATAATCCCTTTATCATCGTGGTTCTGCTCAATGGCTCCCGCCAGCAACCTTCCCACGCCAATGCCGTAACACCCCATGATGATGGGGCGTTGTTGGCCTTGGGCGTCCAGGAAATTTGCCTTCAACGTCTCCGTGAAATAGGTCCCCAGCTTAAAAACGTGGCCAACCTCAATACCGCGCACAGTAGTGAGGGACGTCCCACACACCGGGCAGCCGTGGCCATCCTCCGCCAGTGCTATATCACCCACAGTCTCCACGGCAAAATCTCGTGGAAAGTTCGCATTCACATAGTGATACCCAGGCTTGTTGCCGCCCACAGCAAAATTATTGCCAAGGTTGATTGAGTCATCCCCCACCAAACGCACGTTGTTCTTGCCAATAGGTGACGTATACCCAGGAGTCAGCCCGGCTGCCTGGGACTCCTCCGGCGTGGCCAGCCGGAGCTCTTTGGCGTGAAGGAGGTTCTTCAGCTTAATTTCATTCACTTCAAGGTCGCCTCTGATCGTGATCAAGACCATCTCACCGTCAGCCATGTAGAACACCGCTTTGAGTGTCTTGCTAGACGGTATCTTGAGGAACTCCGCCAAGGCCTGAATGGTTTCAATGCCCTGCGTCTCCACCAGGTCCAGGTCTCCTTCCGGCTCTAGTTTCATGGGAGGTTTCTGGGAGCGTGCCCGCTCAGCATTTGCTGCGTAGCCGCAATTTGAGCACGTCAGAATCGTATCTTCCCCGCTCTCGGCTGGCAGGATGAATTCATGGGAGTCCTTGCCCCCTATTGCGCCGCTATCCGCCTCCACAGCAAGAGTCGGGAGGCCACAGCGCGCGAAGATAGTGTTGTATGCCTCCAGCATTTTACGGTAGGTGATGTCCAGGCTCTCTTCATCTGCATCGAAGGAATATGCATCCTTCATGTCAAACTCACGGACCCGTATAAGCCCGGCGCGAGGCCGAGGCTCGTCCCGGAATTTCGTCTGTATTTGGTACACCATAGATGGCAAATCACGGTAGCTGCTGATATTGGAGCGCGCCAGAGACGTGACCACCTCTTCATGAGTCGGAGCCAGTACCATGTCACGCAAGCGACGGTCCTTGAGACGGAATAGATTATCGCCAAAACCAGCCTCTCGGCCCGTCTCACGCCAAATCTCCACGGGCTGAAGCGACGGCATCCGAACCTCTTGGCCGCCGGACGCGTCCATCTCTTTCCGAATGATGGCCTCGATCTTCCGCATGGCGCGGAGCGCCAACGGTAGGGACGTATAGACACCTGCGGCAACCTGAGAAATCATACCCGCCCGAAGCATCAGCCTGTGGCTGGCCGTTTCCGCCTCAGCCGGGTCCTCTCGCAGCGTTTTTGAAAAAAGTTGTGTCGATCGCACGGAAAATTACCTCACCGTCTTGTCGTCATACGTCCCCAAATTCACCGCGTGCACATAACCGCGGCGTGAACCTGAGGCAAGTAGCATACCAAAGCATGTGAATAATAGGCAGAAGCCCCAAAGCCCTAACTACGATACGACAGCACTTCTCGCCATTTCAGGCCCACTACCACCAACACCACGGCTGCAAAGGCGCTCCCTGCCAAGAGCGCGCCCGGAGCTCCCAACTGCACCGCAAGCGCCCCCATGACCAAGTAGCCCAAAGAGGGTGATCCCCTAGCAAAGGCCTGGTGTACGGAGGTCGCTCGTCCCCGGATCTCGTCAGGCACCAGAAGCTGTGTCGTCGTCTGCCGCATGATTGTCGCCACTCCGTCTAGGCCGCCTACCGCCGCGATAAGCACCAACGAGAGGATGTACGACGTTGACTGGGAGAACAAGGCCACAGCGACCAGGTACCCGAGCAAGCTCACAAGCACGACAGCGCCCTTGTGCCGTATGTCTCCCAACAGCAGGAGTATCCCAGACCCCGCCAAGAACCCAAAGGCTGGCGCAGACATAAGCCATCCCAGTCCAGAAGGCCCAACATTCAAAAAATCCTCTGCAAACACCGGCATCAGGCCTCTATAGCCCGTGGATATGGCCGCAACAGTATCCAGCACAATGAGCGCCAAAATGATGTGCGTGGACCATATGAGCTTTAAGCCCTCCACCATATGGCTGGCCGTGAAATGGCGTATACCCCGCGCATATTGGCCGACTGGGATGCGCAAAAACATCAGCGCTATCACCACGGGAACAAACAGGATCGCATTTAGAAGGTATGTACTGCCCGCTCCTAGCAGCTCAACCATAAATCCAGCGACGGCGGGGCCAAACAGCATTGTTCCGTGGCGGATCGTAGAATTCAATGTAATGGCATTGGTCAGGTGGGACCAAGGTACCAAGGAGGGGATAAGCGCTGTCCGGGCTGGCTGTTCAAATACATTAATCGCTGATGCGCCAATGGTAGCCGCATAAATATGTCATACCTGAATGTTTCCGCTGAGCATCAGCGTCGCGAGTGTTGCGGCCAGCAGCATGCTCGTGGACTGAGATATGATTATCAGCTTCTTACGGTCCACCAAGTCGGCCAGCGCACCGCCGAAAATGCCCAGAAGAATAGCTGGGCCGCCTTGGAACAGACCAACAAGACCCAGTTGCAACGGGTCTTTGGTGATGTCGTACACCAGCCACAGGTTCGTGAACTGACGCATCTGCTGGCCCAGCGCGCTGAAAAACCACGTGCCCGCTAGGAGAGAAAACTGGGGATACGCAAGAGACCCCCACGGTTTTACAGTAACCGGCGGGGTCTTATCAGCTTCAACCTTCTCTAACGGGGCTCCGTCAGTGGACCTTTGGTCCAATCGTGCCTCCCGGCAATCAGCGGAGGTGCCGGCCCGTTCTACACTGCAGCGACCTCTTCCATCAACGCCTCCAGCATGTCAGCCTCCGCCACCACTCTGACCTTCTGGCCCTTGCGGAAGATAACGGCGCGGCCATTACCGGCAGCAATACCCACATCAGCGTCCTTCGCCTCACCGGGGCCATTTACCTCACAGCCCATGACCGCCACTTTGACCTGTTTATCCATCTTCTTCAGCATCTGGTCAACGGTATTAGCCAGCTTCCGTATATCCACATCAGCACGGCCGCATGACGGACACGCAACAAGGCTGACACCCTTCTTACGGAGGTCCAGCGCCTTCAATATCTCGTAGCCAACCTCCACCTCTTCGCGTGACTCATCACTCAAAGAGACGCGGATTGTGTCGCCTATGCCGTCATAGAGAAGGACACCTAGGCCAATGGCAGAACGGATGGAGCCA
>JAQBVZ010000098.1 GCA_027625205.1 Chloroflexota bacterium | reverse complement strand
CGTCATACCGGCAGACCCGCATGCCGCGGTGACGACAAGAGTTAAGCAGTACGTGGAGTTTGCCCAGCTTGTCTCTACTCAGAATGACCGACTCTTCACCGACCAACGACAGAAAGTAGTCCCCTGGGTTCGGGACCTGACTCTCATGACCAACGAACTGCCATGTCCGGGTGAATATCTGCTCCTGTTCCTGTTGGTAGATATCGTGGTTGACGAATATCTCCCTGCTGATGATGCCGTTAACCGTGTCTACCAGCTCTCCGGCATACCCTCTTGTCTTAGCCATGGACGTACTCCCACCGCATGCGTATTTATGTGCGGCACAACTGCCGAGTATAGAAGCGCCTCTGTTTAGGTACAAGAGTCGCCACTGACGCTTTTCGTTGTCTATGTGGCCCCACACAATAAGAAGGCAACGTATGGAGGCATGCTCGTGCGAACATTTGCAGGTTAAGATAGACTGCGGCGGACCGATAGAAACTCTATCGTGAGTACTGCACATATAGGAGGAATGAACATGACTATTACACTCTCCCACGGGGGGCCGACCATTTATACGTCTACAGCGCCTTCTGACCGGGTGCTAGTGGGTACCATGAAGGGAATCGTTATCCTGGAACGTGATGGCGACGGCTGGCGGGAAGCGGACCGCGTCCTGACAGACCTGCACATTCACGCTATCTACCTTGAGCCGGAGAGCGGGCTCATATTCGCAGGCGCCAAATTAGGCTCGCTTCACGTCAGCGCTGATGGCGGCAAGACGTGGGCCCTGTGCGACAACGGCCTGACTGAGAAAGATGTCTATAGCATTGCGGCCTCCAAGATTAACGGCACGGTCAGGATGTTCGTTGGCACGGAGCCCGCGCACCTCTTTCACAGTGATGACCTTGGTGAGCACTGGATGGATGCACCCAATCTCCGGACCATGCCCAGCCTCCCCAATTGGACGTTCCCGCCCCCGCCGCATGTTGCTCACCTGAAGCACATCAATTTTGACCCTAGTGACCCCTCCGTGGTCTATGCCAGCATTGAGCAGGGCGCACTTCTGAAGAGCATGGACGGGGGTGAGAACTGGCAAGAGGTTCACGGCATGGACCCTGATGTACACCGCACCATCATTAGTTCTGAGGATGGCAAGACTATGTTCTGCACCGGCGGTGATGGCATCTATGCTTCCGTGGACGGCGGAGAGACATGGGAGCACAGGACCACCAGTCAAGATGACCAGATTGGTGGTTACCCTGACCAGCTGGTCTTTGCGCCTAGCAACCGGCAAACCATGTTCATCAGCGGCACGCAACGCCAGCCGGGCTCATGGCGAGACAGCCACTTTGCTGGTGGCCGCATCTCTCGCAGCAATGACGGCGGCAAGACATGGAAGCCGCTGGCGGGTGGATTGCCCGACCGGCTTCAAGGCAGCGTGGAGGCCATGTGTCTGGAGGACTGTGGTGGGGTGATTTCTCTATTTGCGGCCACAACTCAAGGCGAGGTGTTCCACTCTGCCAACGGCGGCGATACTTGGGCACAGATTGCCAGTGACTTGGCTCCCATTACCAAAGGAGGCCACTACCACTTTCTGGTGCCAACTGGAGCCTGAGGATAGAAATGTCCCGACAATCGCGTTTGTCTGGACAGCCGTTACGACGGAGCAATGAGAGGCCGGATTAGTACGCTAATCCGGCCTCTTCCATGGGTGTGAGGCTTGTAATTGTTCTCAAAAGCGTGAGCGAAGTCGGGATTTCCTTGCCGTGACTACCTGCTCCCTGATAGACTTCGCGTTTGTGACTACCCGGAAGGAGGGCCTTTTGATTGGAATACCTCGGAAGACATGTTTTGCTGGAGCTATACGACTGTAATCGGGAGCAACTAGACGACTTGGAATACCTGAGGACCACCATGCTCAACGCCGCAGAGGAAGTGGGAGCCACCGTCATCAATGACGTGTTCCACCAGTTCAGCCCCCAGGGCGTGACTGGCGTGGTGGCCATTGCGGAGTCTCACCTCTGCATCCACACCTGGCCCGAGTACGGGTACGCGGCAGTGGACATCTTCACCTGTGGTGAAAGCTTTGACCCAAAGAATGCGGCCAAGCTGCTGATTGAGCGGCTTGAAAGCAAGAACCCAGAGCTGACGCAAGTGGAGCGAGGCATGGTTCAGACAATGGCCTCACAGGTATGACAACAGTCGCACTGTATGGATAGCTTACCTGCCAGTACAACTTGGCATTTGGAATACGTAGCCCCTGAGCTGATACAAGCCATGGGGCTACGGCGCGTTATCTATAGCGGTCGTACACAGTACCAGGAGGTCTCACTCCTTGAGACGGGACCATTTGGGCGCACCCTGGTCCTGGACGGCAAGACCCAGTCAGCAGAGGTGGACGAATTTGTCTACCACGAAGGCCTCGTGCAACCTGCCATGGTGGCCCACCCATCACCCAGGCGCGTGTTCATTGCGGGCGGCGGTGAAGGGGCCACCGCGCGTGAGGTGCTGCGTCACACAACCGTCTCCCAGCTCGTGATGGTAGACCTCGACGGCGAAGTTGTGGCCTTGTGCCGCGAACACCTGTGGAACCACCACCAAGGCGCGTTTGATGACCCTAGGCTCCAGCTCCTCCATCAAGACGCCCTTGCCTACCTGCGCGACACCCCAGAGCAGTTCGACGTCATGATCATCGATATCTCTGACCCTCTGGAAGGCGGCCCTGCGTATAAGTTATACACGCAGGAGTTCTACAGGCTGGTGACCTCACGGTTGGCGCCTGGTGGGCTCATGGTGGTCCAGTCAGGCCCGGCAGGCCCCACCAATTACGGTGAAACGTTCACCGCCATCCGTAATACCGTAGCCTCCATTTTCCCTCAGGCGTTCTCCTACCGGACATTCGTGCACAGCTTTGGCACCAATTGGGGATTTGTTATTGGCGGTCTAGCAGATGCACGTGACGTCTTCAACCTTTCTGCGGATGAAATCGACACCAGCATTGCGGCCCGGGTCAGCACACCCCTGCGCTATTATGACGGCATTGCGCACCAGGGCATGTTTGGCCTCCCCAAGTACCTGCGCCAGGCCCTGGCTGCGGAAGACCGCGTCATCACTGACGCAAACCCCATCTTTGCTGTTTAGGCGGCCTCATCCCGAACGTCTACCATTCTTATGCCCCTGAGAGAGTTCTCTCTTGCCTGGCCATGTAACCCAGCCGACCGCCGGAGTACGCGTGATTCCTTTTGCTTCTTAACCATTGAGGGAATGACACAGGCTTGTCTTCTCTTCTCTGCCCCAGCAGCCAGAGAGTCCTGTTTTGGTCTTTCAAAGCCGCTATTTCCCTAGGCCGGAGAGCCTGAACCCTGCTATAATTAGCTGGTATTCCTTAAAAGGTCTTGTAGCTAATACCCGCGCCACCCCAACACCTTGGGGTTTTGTGGCGCTAACCAGTGCAATCGTCCCCGGTTGTCGTTGGTCTCCTTGGAAAGGAGCATCATGGTTCTCTCCATGCCTGGCAACGTAAGACCCAGAAGCATTGAGCAGGAGATGCGTACGGCGTACTTGGATTACGCCATGAGCGTTATCGTCTCTAGGGCGCTGCCTGATGTCCGGGATGGCCTGAAGCCAGTGCAACGCCGCATTCTGTACGCCATGCATGGCATGGGGCTGCGTCCCAATGCAGCGTACAAGAAGTGCGCCGGTGTAGTTGGTGAGGTGCTTGGCAAGTTCCACCCTCATGGTGACTCATCTGTCTATGACAGCTTGGTCCGCATGGCCCAGGACTTCTCCCTTCGTTACCCTCTCGTCAGAGGCCAAGGGAACTTTGGCTCCGTGGACAATGACCCACCTGCGGCCATGCGGTACACGGAAGCGCGCCTGGCACCCATAGCCGAGGAGATGCTGGTCGATATCGATCGCGCCACCGTGGACTTCGGTGACAACTATGATGGTTCACAGCGGGAACCACTGGTGCTTCCCGCACGGCTTCCCAACCTGTTGGTCAACGGCGCGTCAGGTATTGCCGTGGGTATGGCTACCAACATACCCCCTCACAATCTGCGTGAGATCTGTGAGGCGGTCATACATCTGATAGACAACCCGGACGCGGCTCCAGAGGAATTGTTGACGTTTGTTCAGGGCCCTGACTTCCCCACGGGCGGCATCATTATGGGACGTGAGGGCATCAATGAGGCATTTACTACCGGCCACGGCCGGATCATGGTGCGTGCACGGGCCACCGTTGTGGAGGAGGGCAAGACCAACCCCAGGACCCAGATTGTGGTCTCTGAGCTTCCTTACCAGGTGAATAAAGCGTCTCTTGTGGAGAAAATTGCCACCCTTGCCAAAGAGAAGCGGATAGAGGGCATCTCA
>JAQBVZ010000097.1 GCA_027625205.1 Chloroflexota bacterium | reverse complement strand
AATTCCCTTGCCCGCCACAGTAACCCCATCAACTTTTATTTCGCCCATGTCGGGGGTCTCGAATCCGGCAATCAGCCTGAGGAAGGTGGTTTTACCGCAACCGCTGGGGCCTAAAAGCACCAGCGTCTTACCCCTCTCCACCATCAGGTCAAGCTCTACTATCGCCTCCGTGTCACCGTACCACTTTGTCAGACCTTGGCACTGGAGCGCCAGCTCATTCATCCTTTTCTCCCCGACTCTCGCAGTGTAAGGAACGCCATAGGGACAGAAGATACCAGTACCAGCAAGATGGCGGAAGTTGCAGCTCGGGTGAAAAACGCCTCCTCCGTGGCGGACCAAATCGTAGTTGCCAAGGTCTTGAACCCTATTGGGCTCAGCAGTAACGTCGCCGGTAATTCCTTCATGGCCGTGAGGAACATCAGCCCTGCACCGGCCAGCATGCCCGTCCGAATCAGCGGGAGAGTCACGCGGACCATGATTTGCATGGGCCTTCTTCCCAGAGACAGGGCGGCCTCCTCCATGCGCGGACTAACCTGCAAGAATGACGATTTGACTGCCCCAATTGCTTGAGGCAAGAGGAGGATAACGTACGCGATAACCAGCATCATCAGCGTTTGGTATAGCAACGGCGCGTATCGCACGCCAAAAAACACCAATCCAAGGGACACCACAATGCCGGGCAGGGCAAATCCAATATAGGCGCTACGTTCAACAAAACCTGACAACCGGCTCGGGTAGCGCACCGCCAACACCGCCACCGGTACAGAGGCAGCAACGGTAATCACTGCTGCCAGCCCAGATACGTAAATCGAGTTCATCATTGGAGTCCAAGCCAGGTCCAAGGATTGACCGGCTTGCATACCCCGGACCATCCAATATCCAAGTACAGCCATTGGCAGGGCCAAGGCAAGAATGACCACAACGCCACAAAACGCCAAGGCAGGCCAGCGCCATACTCCCAAGGCTATCGGCCTCAACGCGCGTGGTGATCCACTGTCGCTCCGGTAGTAACGGGAGCGGCCTCGAGTCCAGGCTTCAAGCATCAGTAGCATCAGCGCAACAAGTACTAACAACAATGAAAGCGCTGCGGCTATGCCTCTGTCAAAGGAACTCTGATAGGCCAGATAAATGACGCGGGTAAACGAATCGAAGCGGAGAAGCGAGACCGCGCCGAAGTCACTCAGCGTATAGAGACCCACCAGGAGCGCGCCAACGCTTATGGCAGGCCGCAATTGTGGAATGGTGACCTTCCAAAAAGTAGCCCAACGGCTGTACCCCAAGCTACGAGAAGCCTCTTCCAATGCAGGGTCCATACCCCACAAAGCTGAACGAACCGTGAGCAAGATATACGGGTAACTCAGAAGCGTGAGAGTCAAGGCAGCGCCTGGCAGCCCATAGATCTCCGGGAGATGCTCAATGTTAAACAGTTTTGACAGCAGGGATTGGAACATGCCACGTGGGCCCAGGGCAGCGACGATTACAAAACCTCCGATGTAGCTGGGAACCACCAAAGACAAGGCTGTCAACACTGTCCACGTTCGTCGGAAAGGAAGGTCTGTCCGTACCGTGAGCAGGCGACGGGTACGGCAATGGCTGTGGATGCTGCGGTGACAATGGCTGTCAATACAGCAGTGTTGCCTAAGATGACAAGCGTCCGGGTACGGAACAGAATATCCCAAGCATCATTCCCCAACCCCACGGTTCTGATTAAGAGATACAGCAAAGGCAGAAATGCCGTCAGGCCAATCAGGGTTGCCGGAATCCAGATGACAACCGAAGGCTGCTGGCGGGCCAGCAGCCTTCGGCGTACTCCTAGTATTGAGTGGATTGGGGACATTGTTTTCGCTTTGCGAGGCCTAGCTACGGAAGGATGCCAGTTTCCCTTAATAGGGCAAGAGTTCCCTCTAAATCGTCTAGGTCCGCCATATCAATATCAGGAGCGTTAATCTCTTCCAGAGGCGTCAGGAGCCGATTAATAATCACACGCTCAATGACGGGGTATTCGTAAGTCTGGCTAGCAAAGTACTGCTGAGCGACTAGCGACAGCATGAACTGTAAGAAACGATCAGCGTTCTCACGGTTTGGGGCCGTTTCTAGGATTCCGGCGCCTGCCACCAGCATAACCCCTCCGGGGCCGCTTTCTCTAAAATGATAATTCCTCGCGGCAAAGGACTCCCCTTCCTCTTGAAGGAATCTGTACAGGTAGTAGTGATTCGGGAACCCTACTTCAACTTCCCCTGAACCAACCGCCGCCACGATAGACGTGTTGTTGGAGTAGGCTTTCGGTTCATTTGCCTTGATGCCTATAAGCCAATCCCTCGTTTTTTCCTCGCCCCATTGGACCTGCATGGCCGTCACCATTGCTTGAAAAGAACCATTGGTGGGGGCCCAACCTATGCGGCCCTTCCATTGAGGGTCAGTGAATCCCCAGATGTCATCTGGCAGTTGTTCAGGGGAGAGCTTGTCAGTGTTATAAACAGTGACACGGGCTCGGCCCGACAGGCCAACCCAAACACCTTCCGGGGACCTATATTTAGCTGGCACCGTCCCCAGAATGGATTCGGGTAATGGAGCAAACCTCCCTGCAACCGCGCCAAGTCCGGCAGGGTCTTGAGCAAAAAAGACGTCTGCAGGGCTATTCTCCCCCTCCTCCAGAATGGTCGCCGCCATTTCGGCTGTGCCGCCATAGCGGACCTTAACGTCTATGCCACTTGCTACCTTGAATTGTTGAATTATAGGGTCTACCAACGACTCACTTCGTCCCGAATAAACAACCAGAGAACCCGGTGTGTCGTTTGGTGTCTCTGCTTCATTGCCACACGCTGATACTGCAAGCCCAAGTACCAGCAATAACATGGCCGTTACAGCCCCGAAGCGCCAACGCGGGCGGAAGTGTGGGCCATGCTCTGAAGGGCCGGGCAAAGATTGCTGAAGGCGAGCCGGGAAAGACCATGGCATGGGTGCATCCTCACTTTCTACACGTATTATCAGTATCTACTGATTTATTAGTATGTACATACATCGTTATTAAGTCAATACAACCATCTTATCAACTTGGTACAGTCAGCGGCCCGGCTATTCCTCTCTAGTAGAAAATCACTTAGCCGTCTATTTGTTCACTCGGAACCGCGACACGAGTTGATGAAAAAGAGGCCCCGCATGTCGCGGGGCCTCTCTAGTGTTCAAGGTGGAGATTAGGAAGAGTCGATCCACGCCTCAGCGGAGCGTTATTCCAGCACGCCGTCCTGCTGAAGCTCAGCGATGCGCTCAGGTGACATGCCAAGCATCTCGCTCAAAACATGATGCGTGTGTTCACCCAGCAACGGCGCGCGCTTGTACTCCGGGGCTGCGTCAGACATGGTGAAGCAGTTGCCGTCAGAGGCGTAGCGCCCCATCTCAGGGTGGTCCTGGAACACAAAGTGGCCCCGATGGCTCAGCTGCGGGTCTGAGAAGAGGTCACGGCTGTCTTGGACGGCCCCTGCCGCTATACCGGCCTCCTGGCACCGCCGCATGACCTCATTGGCGTCCTGAGGGGCCGTCCACGCGCTCACTAGGCCATCCAACGCGTCCTCATTGACCTTGCGGGCGTCCAGAGTGGCGAACCGTGGGTCAGAAGCGAGCGCAGGCTGGCCCATGAGCGCCGTCAATACCTGCCATTGCGTATCGTCAGCGCAAGCAATCGCACACCAGCGGTCGTCACCAATGCATGGATAGGCGTTATGAGGCGCCATCAACGGGTCACTGTTGCCCTGCCGAGACGTCACTCTGTCATTGGCGGTGTAGTCCAGCACGGCAGGCGCCAGGAAGTACAGCGACGCCTCCAACTGCGATAGGTCCAGGTGTTGGCCCTTACCCGTGGCCTCACGATGGTCCAGGGCGGCGATGATGGCTGCCATCGACATATGCGGTATGAGGAAGTCTGTATACGCGCCGTAGGGGCTGACAGGTACGCGGTCAGGCCAGCCAGTGAAGTGCGTGTGACCTGCGAGCGCCGTCAGCACAGGCCCGAAACCAGGTTGCGAGTCGTTGGGGCCTCCCCTGCCAAGCATGGACGCGCTGAACATAACGACACCGGGGTTCAAGCACGAAATATCGTCGTAGCCCAGGCCCCACTTCTCTATAGTGCCGGGGGTGAAGTTCTCCGTGACAACATCCGCCCAGGTGGTTGCCAGTTCAAAAGTCAGACCACGCGCGCGAGGGTCTGCCATGTTCAATGCCATGCTCATCTTGCCGCTGTTGTAGTTGGCCCAGTAGCCGCTGCGGTTGATGCCAGCCTTACCCTCAGCGTAGGGCAGGCCGTTGCGGATGACATCCGGGCGGTGTTTCGACTCTACGCGGACCACCGTGGCGCCATAGTC
>JAQBVZ010000096.1 GCA_027625205.1 Chloroflexota bacterium | reverse complement strand
TTTCCCTGAACAAGGACAGTATGCGGTGTGCGTGCGGCCCGCGTGACGTTAGGGCAGCCAGGCATAAAGGTTCCGTGAATCCCAACCACCCTCGTTTGAAGTAGGCAACAAAAAGGCCACGCCTGCAGCGGAGCCTTCCGGCATGCCTATTGCGGACGGGTCTTACACTCCGTACCAGCCCTGGCCTTTGATAAGACCTCGCACGTAGGCTATTTGGCCTATATGCTGAATGTTGTCACTCGTAATAATTGCAACGCCATCGGCAACGGTCTGTGGTGGTCGCGAGGGGTCTATCTGCGGAAGCTGGCGCTCCCAATCCTCGGCGCTCAGGCTGGCAATGTAGCCCACAGTGGCGGTCTTCACCATCTCATAATACTCAAGCAACAACTCGGCGCTTATGGGATCAAAGGTGCCAACGGTCTCAGGCTTGTAGCTGGGAGGCGTCTCCTCCAGGCCAAATTTTTCATACCACTTCTGGGTACGCCATACCTGTTCCACTCCCGCGATACGGGAACCATAGCCGTCTTGCACGCGTGTTAGGTGCCACGCCAACCAGCCGATAGGGTTGCTCCCTGGCCCAGCAGGTTGCTGCATCAGCTCTTCTCTGGTGAGACCTTCCAACGCTCGCTTGAGCGTTCCATCAGCTCTGCCGAGGGCATTGAGAAAAAACGTGCCGGTGTCCATAGCGTCTCCTTGAACTTGGGATTAATACCAGCCTTGTTCTCGGAGCATCCCCCGTAGAAAGGCGACCTGCCCGATGTGCTGAACGTCGTCGTTCACGATAATGGCCAGTAACTCCCTTACGGTTCGCGATGGCTGGTTGGGGTTGGCCGCCGGAGACTCCCGGTCAAAGTCAGCCTCTTTCAAGGCTTTGGCCCATTCCTGAGTGCTGGCATACACGGCGTCATAAAAGCCCATGATGGTGTCCAGGCTCTTTGGGTCAAAGGCGATCACCGTGTCCGGCGTAAAGCGGGCCGGTGTCTCCTCCATACCCAGCTTCTCATACCATTTCTGAGATGCCCACACCGTCGCCTTGCCGGCGGCGCGGGAGCCAAGATTGTCCTGGGTCCGCGTGAGGTGCCAGAGCAGCCAACCTATGGGGTTGCTCCTTGGCCCAGCCGGCTGGGCCATAAGTTCATCACGAGAGAGGCCGTCAACCGCCCGCCTCAAATCACCGTCTGCCTTGGCCAGCGAGTCAAGAAACAGTTCTTGTACGTCCACGTTGTCTCCTTTAGAAGTTAGGTGCGCCAGCCCAAGCCGCTGATGTAGCCCCGCAGATAGGCTATCTGGCCCGCGTGCTGGGTGTTGTCTCCTATGACGCTGACCAGCCGCACGCCGACTGACGGAGGCGGGGTCCAGCGGTCATCATTTACCGGCTTGTCCATCTCTTCAGACGTAAGGGTGGAGAGGTACTCCTGAGTACGTCCGTGAATAGCGTTGTAGTAGTCCAGCAACGTCTGAGCGTCCGGCGCGCGGAATGCCCGCACTCGCTCTATGGAATCGCCCGTACCGTAGTCGGTGGCGTCTGCAGGAAGATTGAACTTGGCGTGCCAGCCATCCGCCACCCAGGCCTGCTCGCGCCCCGTCAGGTTGGAGACGTGGTCATCCTGGACTCGTGTGAGGTGCCAGCAGAGCCAGCCAATGGGGTTGCTGTCCGGACTCGGTTGAATGGTGAGCTGTTCAGGGGTCAGACCATCAAGCGAGCGCTCAAGAAGGCCCTTCAGTCGTCCAAGCGCGTCCGCCACTACTTCCGGTGCTTCCATGCACCACCTCCGTGGATGATTGATTAGCCTACGCTTCCAGCCAGCCCTTGCCCTTGATCAGCCCGCGCAGGTACGCCACCTGCCCCGTGTGCTGAATGTTGTCCACCAAAATGGCAGTGAGCCGCGCAGCCAGCGGGACCGTGCCGTTCCCACGCACCTCTGGCACCTGTCGCTCCAGGTCATCAAGACTAAGCTCCTGGAGAAAGCGGTCAGTCTTTGCCCTGACCGCACCGTAATGCGCAAGCAGCGTTTCCACATCAGATGCGCGGAAGGCATCCACCTGCTCCGTGGTGTGTCCTCGGCCCCGGTCGCCCTCATCCCCCTCACGCTCAAACTTTTCGTACCATTTGTCCGTGATGTAGACGTGGGGCCAGCCGGTCATCCCGGAGACATGGTTGTCCTGCGTCCGAGAAAAGTGCCACACCAGCCACCCTATAGGGTTGCTCTCAGGGCCTGGTTTCTTGAGCAGGTCCTCAGGCGTCAGCCCTTCTAGGGCGTCATTGATGAAGCGCTCATTGGCGGTCAGTACACCGGAAATAAAATCGCGGAACTCCATGGATCACCTCCCTGGCTGTCAGCGTCGCATGATATCACGGGTATGTACGATGGCAGGCGCTTTAGATAGAGCCAACTCGGCGGGGGAGCGCCTTGCTTGCAATGATAGTCCCCACGACCCCCAACGCCGCACCGCCCTGCAGCACAAGCCACTCTTGCAGGCCCAGTGGGACCACGTCAAACAACGATCCCACGGGGGTATAGAGAACGATGAGTTGAAGTCCAAAGCTCACGAGAATGGCGACGATGAGCCAACGGTTTGCGAGCAATGAATTGCCTTCCTGGAAGCGGATGGCCACGAGTGGCAGGTTCTCCAACAGTACAAATGCGGTAAAGGCCACGGTTCTGGCAGTGGGGAGGTCTGCAATCTCCAGCATGAGCGCGAAGATGCCCAGGATGATGACGGCAATGACCACGCCCACGGCAAGGATAAGGCTGATGACAGGCCGTGAGATGACCTGGCCCCTGTGGGGCGGCTCATGCATGAGCCCCTTGGGGGCGGGGTCCACGCCCAGAGCCACCGCAGGCGCGCTGTCCGTGACCAGGTTTATCCACAGTATCTGGACGGCGGTAACAGGCAGGTAGCCGAATATTGCAGCCACCAGAATCACCAGCACCTCAGACAGGTTGGCTGTGAGCAGATACGCCACGAACTTTTTGATGTTGGCAAAGATGCGCCGGCCTTCCTCCACGGCGGATACAATAGAGGCGAAGTTATCATCCATGAGCACCATGTCTGCGGCGTCCCGGGCAACGTCCGTGCCACGAATGCCCATGGCAATACCCACGTCTGACCCCTTGAGAGCTGGAGCGTCATTAACGCCATCCCCGGTCATGGCCACTACCCGGTCAGCACCCTGGAGCGCTTGGAGGATACGCAGTTTGTGGCCAGGTTCCACACTGGCGTAGATGTCGACTTGTTGAACAGCCGCGCTGAGTTCCTCGTCGTCCATTCCCTCAACGTCCCGTCCCTCTAGACACTCGCCCTGCAGCCCTACGTCATTTGCTATGGCCAAGGCGGTGGCCTTGTTATCGCCCGTGATCATCACCACTCGGATGCCAGCCGTGGCGGCAGCTTCCATGGCGGCCTTGGCCTCCGGTCGGGGAGGGTCAGCGATGCCTGCGAGCCCAAGGAAGACCAGGTCCTGCTCCAGGGTTTCATGGTCACCACCAGGGTCTTCCCTGTACGCCAGCGCTAGCACCCGAAGCGACTGCCCCGCCAGGCGACTGTTCTCTTGAAGGAGAGCCTCGCGCTCAACCGTTGTCATGGGAACAAGTCCGTCCGCGGAGAGGACATGCGAGCACTTCTGGACCACTACCTCTGCTGCCCCTTTGGAGAACAGGTACCGGCGTTCGCCTTGGGAGGCAACCACGCTCATCATCTTGCGCGTGGAGGTGAAGGGGACCTCATCCTCACGCTTGTAGGCAGAAAGCGGGGCGCCCGCCTTGTGGGCGGCAGCCAGCAGCGCCACTTCCGTGGGGTCTCCCATGAAGCCGTGTTCCAGATGGTATTCCGCGTTGTTGCACAGCCCTCCTGCCAACACAGCCAGGTTATCTGCCAAATCAACAGGAATACCATCGTACAAGTACTCCCCGTCAGTAGACGCGGCTGTGCCGGTCACATCGTACTGCCGGTCCTGCCAAAGCAGGACTCTCAGGCTCATACGCCCTTCTGTAATGGTCCCTGTTTTATCCGTGCATATCACCTGAGAGGAGCCAAGAATCTCAAGGACGTGGAGAGAGCGCACCAGGGCATGCCGCTCAAGCATCCGGCGTGTGCCAAACGCCAACGCCAAGGTCAATACCACAGGAAGCCCTTCAGGGATGGCGGCAACTGCCAGGGCGACAGCAGCTACGAACGTCTCCAGGACGCCAAAGCCGCCAACGGTAAGCAACAGGGTTGAGACAATGCCGATGATAACGACAATGATGAGGGTTATACGTTTCCCAAGGGTGCTCACGTCCCGTTGGAACTGCGTGGGCCTGGCCGTCTGCGACTGGACCGCCTCAGCAATGCGGCCCACCTCCGTATCCATGCCGGTTTCAGTCACGACAAGCCTGCCG
>JAQBVZ010000095.1 GCA_027625205.1 Chloroflexota bacterium | reverse complement strand
ATGGCGGTGCGGGGGTTCACGTCCACGTCCACCTTGGCAAAGCTAATCTTGCCGTCGTATTCATCACTCAGCTCTTCAACGACGGGAGCTATCATCTTACAGGGGCCACACCATTCGGCCCAAAAGTCGACCAGAACGGGCTGGCTGGACCCGATAACCTTTTCAGAAAACTCATCGTCTGTTACATGGAACGGCTTTGCCATCTTGGCACCTCCTACGATGCGTTGCCCTCAGTATCGAGGGCTGAATACGCCCTCCACCCGATTCGCTGCATTCACTAATTCAGATGCTCAGCCAGCGCAAAAGGTGCAATCAAGCAACCTGCTCAGTGTATGCGCGGCTGCACACGCCGTCAATGACGCTATGCCCCACCTTCAATGATGCCAACGCTTTCCCAAAAGCTGCCCTGCCCTCCGGCGAGGTTGAGGTGAAAGCCTGTGACGCGCGTGCTGTAGGCCCATCGCTCTATTGTGATGGCGGGCATGAAAAGGAGGCCCTGCGATAGGACGCGCTCCTGAATCTGCCGCACCAGCACTCCCCTAGCCTGAACGTCACTCTCAACGGACTGGGCTCCGATAAGCCGGTCCAACTCCACATCTACGACGCCGGTAATGTTCCACTGGCCCTGACTGTGCAGCAGCGATAGCAGGAAGTCGTTGGTTGTGCTGGTTGGCGGCAGCGGGCCGACAAACACCTGGAAGTCACGGTTGCGCCACACATTGGCGAGATAGTCAGCACGCGACAGTACCTCCAACGTAACGTCGAAGCCAACATCGCGTAGTTGGCCTGCGACAACGTCGCTGTAATCAAGGTACTTTTGGCCGAAGTTGGCCACGGTGAGCGTGATGCGCTCCACAGAGGGGCTGGCGGCTTCCAACAGCGAGCGGGCCTCATTCTGTTGCGCAAAGTAGCTTGTGAAGCGCTCCGGCTCCAGCAGCCAGTCTGCCTCCACCACCGGCACGCCCATGGCGCTATAGGCCGTGGCGCCCCATACCTGCTCACGTCCAGCCAGCGGGTCTAAAGCAAGGAACAGCGTCCGTCGCACGTCCAGGTCATCAAAGGGCGGCCTTTGCGTGTTCACCGCCAGCAGCGCCCCTATCCCCTGCCGGGGCGTCAGCACGGATAGAAAGCCTTCCTTCTCCACGATGAGCCATTCCTCTTCCGTGACCTGGCCGATGTCGATTTCACCGCCAAGCATCGCGCTGACACTCGCGCCAGAGCCGCCCACAGGCGTCATAATCACGTGGCCAACAGCGGGGACGCCTGCCCTACGATAATTCTCAACCACATCAAAGTTCACCTGCCCTGACCGCAAGCGGTCCATGGTCCACGGGCCGCTGCCTATGACCGGCTCAATACGCAGGCGGTTGCCGTCTACAAGCTCTTGCGCCACGATGACCGCGTGGGGGTTGGCCAGCTTCTGAGGGAGGTCAGCGTCAGGGTAGTACAGCGTTAAGCGGACAGTGGCAGCGTCCACAGCCACAATGGCGTCCACGGCGTCCAGCAGCATAGCGTTGGGGCCGTCCTCTGACCGGAGGCGCTCCAAGCTGGAGACCACATCGTCAGCAGTGACCTGCCTCCCAGAAACAGGCGCTACGTCATGCCAGCGCGCGTTCGTGTCCAGGTGGAAGACGTACGTGCGGTTATCCGGCGTTTCCCACTCTCTGCAGAGATCACACTCCACGCGCATGCTGGGCAGCGCCACGTCAGGGCCGCTGGCAAACCGCAACAGGCGGCTGTGCGCGACGCCCGGGCCAAAGATGGTGGCCCATTCAGAGACGTTCTGTTGCACGTCCATGTTGGACTGCGCGCCCGTCATGCCCACGCGCAGCGTACCCGGTGGCGGTGGCGACGGCGTCACGACCGGAGTTGGCGTTCGTGTAGCGGTGGGTGTCGGCGTGGGACTGGAGCACCCGACGGCCAGTGTCGCTACGCCCAGCAAAGGTCCCAACAACAGCCAACGCATCGACAAAATCACTCACCTAGTTCGTGGAAGTCTCTTCAGTCGCGATACCGGAGTCTGTGTCCGGCAGCCGCCGCCGGAACAACGTGCCAAAGCCTACCCTGGAGAGCATGAACAAGGATATGACCACGGCAGGCAGGAAGACCATGACGTGCATGATAACGGCAAAGGCAAAGGCGCTGGGGCCGTCCACGTTCACCTGACTCAGAGTGAGGATGACAGCGAACTCGTAGGTGCCCACAGCCCCTGGCAAGGACGGCACTGCTGAGGTAAAGAACGTGGCTGCCACCATGAGGGCGGTCAACGTGAGGATGTTCTGCTCCATGCCAAGGGAGTCTGCAATAATCCACGCCGCCAGGCCAAGCAGGAACCAGTGCGCAAGGGTGGCCGCAAAAGAGACAATCAGTCGTTTTGGCGAGTCCCTCAGCACGTAGACGGCCACCATCAATCGGTGAAAGAAGGCCATCTTGCCCGCCACAGGCATGGAGTCCATGCCACGAGCCACGGCTATGACCACCAACGCGCTGACAATGACCATGATGGGCGCGCCAAAGAGCGGAATGCTGGCCTGGCTCCGAAGCTCCGGAACCAGGGCTACTCCCATGCCCAGCAGCACGGCGGTTGCAAAGATGTCCAGGACGTTACCGGCTACAAGGGTGGCCAATGCGGTGGGCGCGGGCACGCCATAGCGTCGGTTGATCATGGCAAGTTGCACAGGCTCACTAATCATCCGCACGGGCGAGAGGTTGTTGAGTCCTATGCCGGTGTTCTGGGTAAGAAAGACCTGCCAACAGCTTATGGGCTGGTCCACCAGCAACACGCGCCACCTGTACGCCCGCAGCGCCATGTTCAGGAAAAACGGTACAAGGGAGAGGAGGGCCGTGGCCACCGGAATGGCGCGAAATACCTCAACGACCTTGGCCCAGTCCAATGCGCTGACGGCCACGTACGCCAGGCCCACGCTGGCAATCACACCCGCGATGATCCGCGCAATGTTGCCGCTCCGTGTGCTTTGCCAGTGGGAAAAGAGCTGCCACAGCTTCATACGACGATGGTCCCAGCTAGACGCATTGGATGGATTGCATACAATGGAAGGGTGATAAGCAGAACTTCAGCAGACTCAATCTCACGCCCCATGCCGTTGATCGACTCGCACTCGCACGTTGACCAGTACGATGCGTCAGAGATACCTGCGATATTGGACCGAGCGCGGGACGCAGGTCTCGGGATGATCATCGTGGCGGGCACGACAGTCGAGTCCTCTCGCAACGCAGTCACATTATCGCACGGCCACCCAATCGTCTACGGCGGCGTTGGCCTGCATCCCGCCGACCTCACGGGGCCCCTTGACGACGAGACCGCTGACATCTTGCGTCAGCTTGCCGCCGACCCACGAGTGGTGGTCTGGAGTGAGACGGGGCTGGACTACTTGGAGTCGTCACCCCCGCGAGAGGTGCAGGACCAGGCATTCCGCGCACAGATACGTTTGGCCATAGAGGCGAAGCTTCCTCTGGTGGTGCATTCACGGGAGGCGCACCCCGATATGCTGCGACTCCTGCGCGAAGAACACGCCAGCGACGTGGGCGGCATCTTCCATTACTTTCAGGGCGACCTTGCGACTGCGGAAGCGGCGATGGACATGGGTTTCGACATATCAATGGCAAAGCCGCTCCTGCGACTCCCTGAGTTGCAGGAGGTGGCTGCCAAGCTGCCGTTGGCACGCATGGTGTTGGAGACAGACTCCTTCCCGCAGCCGTTCAAGAAGCATCGCGACCACTGGACGGAGCCGTGGCACCTGCCACAGGTGGCTGAGAAGCTGGCAGAGCTTCAAAGGGTGAGCGTTGATGAGGTGACGGCGGCCACGACGGCCAACGTCCTTCGCATTCTGGGCGGTCGCGTAAGCCTGAGCGACCTTCAGCAGAGGTAGAGTCTAGCTGCGGCGAGGCAGACCAAGCAGGCGCAAGGGCAAGCCAAGGAACAACCGGAGACTCCGATAGCGCGCCACCTTGCTGATAGTGTTGTTGAGAGCCTGCTCATCAGGCTCACCGCGGTAGGTCACGAGGTAGCCCGTCTCATCCTTGTTGAACGACATCACCTTATGGCCGGGGACGGTGTCCATGGCCTCCCACCAGCGCTTGACCTCAGGCTCAGTAAGAATCCCCAGGCCAAAGACGCGTACCAACTTGGCCTTGTCCATGGGACCACCGGGGCCGGGCCGCACTATGACTCTGGGGCTCACGAACAGGTTCAACCATCTAGGCACTGTGGAATCCTCCGTCGCATATGGTAACAGGGGAGCGCGGCGGGTAAAGGTATGTTGACATGATGTTCCTCCCTTCGACCATCCCCCTGGCCCCCTTTCCTTCGGCAGGCTCAGGACAGGCTCTGGCCAGGAAGGGGGAAAGTTAGGAGTCAACGGGGGACACCCCCGTACCCCTG
>JAQBVZ010000094.1 GCA_027625205.1 Chloroflexota bacterium | reverse complement strand
GCGGCAAGCTCACGCATGATGATTGACGCTACGCTTAACACTGCTATAGGGTCTCGGGACTCGTCGATCGTTTGGAGAGAACATGATTGGTGTGTGGGACCCGGAGGGAGTGGAGAAGCGCGCCATTCATCAACTCGTGGACTTTGAGGGCAAGCGCGTTTTCGAAATTGGCTGCGGAGAGGGCCGCATGACGTGGCTCTACGCCCATGAAGCAGCCAGCGTGCTCGCCTTTGACCCCAAGGCACCGGCAATCAACATCGCTCGTGATAAGACACCGCCGGAATTGAAGTCAAGAATCGACTTTAGGACGGGCGGCGTGATGGACATCGACTTGAGCCAAGGGGTCTACGATACCGGCATCTTCGCTTGGTCCATATGATGAATGCCCCGGGAGGGCGTCGTTGACGCTCTATTGAAGGCCCACATGGCACTGCGACCAGACGGAGTGTGCTTGATTGCCATCCTGTTGCAGAGTCCCTAGAGGCACGGGTAGGCCAGGAGACCACCCAGCTGGGTCCGCTGGAGTACAGCCCTGCGTTCATCCGCACTATTGAGAACGCGGACCAGGCGCTCACTTCACTATGCAACAACGGGACTTTCCTCAACCAACAGCAATTGGAGTACGTCGTCTCAGCCCATTTCTCCTCTATCGATGAGTGGGAAGAGTACTGGGCCGGTCAGGCGGAGTACTACGTCCCGCCGGAAGATGGACTGTTTGAAAACATGCGTCAGCTGTTAGCAGAGCCGGGTGCGGAGCTCCTTTTGCATAACCAAATCAAGGCAATCTGCTTCACAAAACCCACTTAAATGGACAGAAGAGGGCAGCGGCTAAAGCCGTGTCTTACGCCGTCGCTGATACCACATCCATCAGGTGCGTGACCTTGGGCGCGCCGCCCTCCATGCGAACTGAGACGAGGTCAATACGCCAGTGCGCCTGCTCAAGGCCGTTGTCTTGCAAATACTGCTGCGCCGCAAGCACCAGCCGCTGGCCCTTGCGTGCAGTGACCGACTCCTCAGGCGTCCCATAGGTGCCAGTCCGCCCGGTACGCACCTCCACAAACACAATGGTGTCGTCGTGGCGCGTCACGATATCCACCTCGCCGTAGCGGGTGCGGAAGTTGCGCTCCAATAGCGAATGGCCCTGCTGTTGGAGGTAGGCCGTGGCAATATCCTCGCCTCTGGTACCGAGACGCGTCCGCGCGGTGGGCATAACTCACACTTCCAATAATGGCCGCAAGGGACGGAAACTGTACCGGTGGATGGGCGTGGGGCCAAGCTCTTGCAACGCTTGCAGATGCCTTGATGACCCATACCCCTTGTGACCCGCAAACCCATAACCGGGATAGAGCGTGTCCATCTCCACCATGAGGGCGTCCCGGTACACCTTCGCGATGATGGATGCTGCAGCGATGGCCGTACAGAGCATGTCGCCCTTGATGATGGCGGTGCATGGCTTATTGCGCCACGACAATTGCAGCGCATCAATTAGCAGGTGGTCTGGTGGCTGAGGGAGCGCTTCCAGGGCAAGGGTCATGGCATGGCGGGTGGCGGGAGCAATACCAATGCGGTCTATCTCCTCCGCTGGCACCTCACCGATGCCGATGCCCAAAGCGGCCTGGCGCACAACAATGTCTGCCCGCTCCCGCTGTCGCGCGGTGAGCGCCTTGCTATCACGAATGATTGCAAGCTCCGGCTGTTGGAGGGTCAACTCAAGAGGGAGTACCACCGCCGCCGCGACCACCGGGCCTGCCAAGGGGCCGCGCCCTACTTCATCAATGCCCGCCACATGCAAATAGCCTTGAGTGTGGAGTTCACGCTCAGCGTCGCGGGTGGGGAGGGTAATTCGGGATGCGCCTCTCATCACGCTGGCGCTCCTTGCGTATCGTACGTGGCATTACTGCGATGTGCTGTCTAACGCTATTGAATGAAGCCGCCGCCCAGCACTTCATCGCCGTCGTAGAAGACGGCCGCCTGCCCGGGCGTTACCGCTCGCTGCGGCGTATCCAGGCGAAGCACAGCCTCGTTGCCATACGCCTCCAGACAAGCTGAGACCGCCGGTGCGTTGTAACGTATCTTGGCAGTGACAGGCAGTGAGCCTTCCGGGGCGACTCCTCCCACGAACCGCACCCCGCCCACGCGCACCTCACGCTGGAGGAGTTCAGCTTCCGTACCCACCACCACCTGCCGCTCCGCCGCATCCAGCTTTATCACGAAAAGCGGGTCTGCACCGGTCAGGCCAAGCCCACGGCGCTGGCCCACGGTGTAGTACTCAATCCCCTTATGGCTGCCGAGTACATCACCGGAGGCGTTGACGATATCCCCCGGTTGCGGCGTCAGACGCGTACGGAGGAACTCCCTGTAGTCACCCTGAGGGATAAAGCAAATCTCCTGGCTGTCCGGCTTGTTTGCCACTGGCAGCCCGGCCTCCTGAGCAATGCTCCGTATCTCCGTCTTCGTATACTCGCCCACGGGGAACAGCAAGTTTGCCAGCGTCTCCTGGCCCAGGTTGAAAAGCACGTACGACTGGTCCTTGGAGCCGTCGATTCCCGCAAGTAGCCGGTACCGGCCATCTGCTGTGTCTTGTGAGATGCGTGCGTAGTGACCTGTCGCAACATAGGCTGCGTCCATAAACTTGGCACGCTGCAGCAAGAAATCAAACTTCATCTTGTCGTTACAGGCAATACAAGGGTGGGGCGTCCTACCTCGCTCGTACTCGGACACAAAGTAGTCCATCACGTGATCGCTGAACTCTCGTTGAAAGTCCATGAAGTAATGCGGGATGTCCAACAACTGACAGACGCGCCGGGCGTCCTCCACATCCTCAATGGAGCAGCAGACTTGGTGGTTCCCCGTGGCAGCGTTAACTGTGTCTTCAGACCACAGGCGCATAGTGACGCCAATGACGTCATACCCCTGCTGGTGGAGTAGACAGGCCGCCACTGACGAGTCGACGCCGCCACTCATGGCAACCACGACCCGCTGTCGGGAAGGTGTGATGTTGTCCTGTTTTGATGGAATCATTACTGCCTGAGTGCCGGTGACGGAGCCTCTCCGGCGGTTACCATGGCCGTGTCTGTCAGAAGCCGCTTGGTTATGCGGCCCGGCGTGACAATGCCGCCTGACAGCACCATCTGCATGGCTGCTTGCACCGTCATATCTGTGTCGTAGACGTCTTCAACCGAGAGCACAGCCACCCATCCAGAGTTTGGTAGAGGCGCCGTGGGAATGTAGACCACCGCCATGGGCCTATCCTCTTCATCATTGGTGAGGCTGGTCAGGAAGCCAATGGTCCAGAGACCGGGGCGTGGATATTCAATGGCCACCACCCGCTTGAATCCGGTAACTGGCGAGCCTGAAAACGACTCCACCAGGCGCTTGGTAGCTGAATAGATTGGTCGTATCACCGGGACGCTGAGCAAAAACTGCTGGAGGCGCAAGATCAGACGTAAGCCAAAGACGCTGGTGGCCACAATTCCCGCTACGTACACCACCATAATGAGCGCAACCAGCCCAACACCCGGAATCTCTCTATTGAACCACAGGTCAAAGGCAGGGCTGAGCAGGCCGTCCAGAAAGTCAAAGGCCATCCTCAGGACCCAATAGGTCAAGATGAGAGGCACCAGGAACAGCATGCCAGCGGCAAACCTGAACCGCAGGTGTCTCCCAACACCTCTCCAGGTGTTCCTGTTGATGGGCATTGTGGCTTTTGAACGCAGGAATCGTAGGATGACCGTACCTCCAAAGCAGAGGGGACTACTCCCCTGGCAAGCCTAGCGCCATGCAGGCTTAACCGTGGCTAGTATACCGCATTCAGCATCCTGAACAGAGGCCAAAATGTCAACGTTGACCCTTCCGCCAGGCTGAGCCCTATAATGCATAGAGTGCAATCACCTACACGACGGCAAAAGACCCCCCGTCAGCAGACCAGCGCAGTCTTGGCGATGGCCAGGCTGGCTGTGGACGTAGCATCAGAGAAGCAGGCGTCAGACATACTGATGTTGGACGTCCGCAAACTCACGCCCTTCACGGATTACATCATCATCCTGACTGCAGACAACCTTCGTCAGATTAACGCCCTGGCTGAAGACATACGCATAGGCCTCAAGACTGAAGGGGTAGAACTTCATCATCGTGAGGGTACGCCGGAGTCCGGATGGGTGTTGATGGACTTTGCAGACGTGGTGGTCCACATCTTTGCCCCAAACCAGCGTACCTTTTACAGCCTGGAACGGGTATGGGAAGACGCGCGGCAGGTGGTTAGGATTCAGTAACCCACCGGTCCACGTCACGCTGGTAGTCCAAAATTTCCCCGCTGTTGAAGAAGATACCCAACTCGTGAGCGGCTGCCTCAGGTGAGTCAGAGCCATGCACGAGGTTGCGGCCTATCTCAATCCCCAAGTCACCCCGTATAGTCCCTGGCGCAGCCTGCTGCGGGTTGGTCACCCCCA
>JAQBVZ010000093.1 GCA_027625205.1 Chloroflexota bacterium | reverse complement strand
TGCTCAATCATGAGGTTTTCTGGAAGGGGTTTGGGGAGACCTCTTTTCAAAAGAGGTTTCCCCATGGCCTGGCTTACGCCTCACCCAGTCGGCGTAGGGCGCGACTGATGCGCTCCTCCACGGAGAGTTCGTGATCATGCTCCACAGACAGGGCCTGGCGGGCCTCAAAGGGTGTGAAGCCAAGGGCCACCAGCGCGCGGAGGGCGTGGTCTTCATCCACTGCGTCTTGGGCCAGGGCGGGCTGGACGGCCCCAAATTTCTGGTCCAGCTTGTCCTTCAGCTCCAGCACGATGCGCTCACCGGTGCGCTTACCCACGCCGGGCGTACGGCTTAGCGTTGCGGAGTCTTCCGCAACCACCGCAGCCGCGACGGTCTCCGGTGACAGGGTGGAGAGTACGGCAAGGGCCAGCCTTGGCCCCACGCCGCCCACCTCGCGCAGGAGTCCGAACATGCGGCTGCCGCTCTCCGTGGCGAACCCGAAGAGCAGGAGGTCGTCCTCCCTGACTATGAGTTGCGTGTGGAGGTGGACGTTGTCGCCAGCGTGGCCTATGTGCGCCAGGTCTGTGACCGGCACGAATACCTGTAGGGTGAAGCCGCCAACCCGCACCAGAGCGTAGTCCGGGCCTTTCCCTTCCAAGCGTCCTTCCAATGCGGCAATGAGGCTCATGCTGTCAGTATCCGTTGTGCTGCGCGCCAGTGGCCAATGTGACAAAGGGCAACGGCCAGGGCGTCTGAGGTGTCTTCAGACATCGGTTGTGTGTCCATGCCAAGAACCATCTGCACCATTCGCTGTACCTGCGCCTTGCTCCCCGCGCCATAGTCGGAGACCGCGCGCTTGACCTGGGAGGGTGCGTACCGGTGGACCTCCATGTCTCCGGCGGCCGCTAGCAACAGCGCAAGCGCCTGGGCCTGACCAACCGCGACACCGGCCTTTGCGCCGCGCTGTGGGGCGACAAAGGGCTCCTCCACGGCTAGGTGGTCAGGTTTCCACTGAGTAACGACTTCCTCAAGGCCACGGTAGATGGTAAGGAGACGGTTGTGGATATCTGCTGAGCGCTTGGCCTCCAGGCATCCGTAGGCCACGCACTTGGCGCCGTAGGAGTCAACGTCCACAATGCCATAGCCAAACTTTATGGTGCCGGGGTCAACACCCAATATGCGCATGGCTGCTCCTGAGGTGGTTCTGTCTGTGACACCGATGCAAGCCGGGCCGTTGTGATTACGCGTCCCGGTATTCTTCCAGGACATCGTCAGAGAAGTCGCCGTTGGTGAAGACCTGCTGGACGTCATCCAACTCCTCAAGTCGATCAAGGAGCTTCAATGTCTGCATGGCTGTGTGGTCATCCAGAGGCACGGTGTTGTTGGGAACCATGGTGACCGTTGCCTGAGCGGCCTCCACTCCTAGGGCGGCAACGGACTCACGGATGGCTTCAAGGCCTGAGGGCGGACCGTAGACCTCCAGGGTACCGTCCTCCACCTTGAAGTCCTCAGCCCCTGCGTCTATGGCAGCCAGAGCCACCTCGTCCGCTTTCTCGTCGTCTATTTCTTCTACCGTGACCACAGCTTTGCTTGTGAAAATCCAGGCCACAGAGCCTGCCTCTCCCATGTTCCCGCCAGCTTTTGAAAAGGCTGCGCGGACTTCAGGCGCGGTGCGGTTCCGGTTGTCCGTCAGGACTTGCAGCAGGACGGCTGCGCCGCCGGGGCTGTAGCCCTCATACATAATCTCTTCAAAATTAGCGCTGTCCTGGTCGGCCCCGGTGCCCTTTTTGATGGCACGGTCCATGTTCTCCATGGGCATATTGGCGCTCCTTGCCTTGTCCAAGGAAAGCCGTAGGCGGGGGTTCATATCAGGATCACCACCCGCCTGGCGGGCCGCAACAGTGATTTCACGGGCAATTTTGGTGAATATTTGGCCACGCTTCGCGTCAATTGCGGCCTTTTTGTGCTTGATTGTGGACCATTTGGAGTGTCCAGACATTTCTGTTCCTATCCTTATGACGTTCTATGGATGGATCTGGTCTGCGCCGGTCATGCTTACTATAGCATCGGGCGGGGAGGGAGTGCATAGGGCGGTGACACGCCATGCTGGTGCTTTTCCTAGAACTGCACACGCATGAGGTGTACGGGCCGCATCTCTTATACCTTGCGACGCTTCCTCTGGGGGCGTTTCTTTGGGCCAGGAGCCTTGCTCCCGGGCACTGCAACCCACTCCAGGCCCTCAGGTGGGGCCACGGTCATACGGCCCTGTTCAAGGCCCACAGAGATGATCACGTCACCAATGGCCGGAAGGAGTAGCTCATTACCCTCATTGATTATGACGTAGACGTCATTGGCGCCGGTAGTCAACACCTGGGTAAGTGTTCCCAGGCGTGTGCCGGAGGCGTCGCACACTTCCAACCCTAAGAGTTGGAAATGGTAGTAGGCGTCCTCTGGGAGCGAAGGGACATCAGCGTCCGGCACTTCAATGAGAGCGCCGGTCAGGGCAAGGGCGTCCTCAATCGTATCTACCTCAGACACTTGTAGGAGCAGAAATGGGTCATTTGGTATGACGCGCCGGATGGTGTGTGGGCGTTCTTGGATATAGACCACGGCGTTGGGCCGGAAGCGATCCGGGTTGTCTGTAGTAGGGGAGATGCGGATGCGGCCAAGGCGGCCATGAACGCCAGCAACAATGCCGACTTGCACGAATCCTTCGCGGGGCGTTGGTTGCGTAGGAGGTGAGGTCAAAGGAGCAGTGGGAAGCAAAGCGAGGTCAGACTATTTCCAGACTAACGCGAGTGCCGTCTTTGACAGCGGCCACACGGAGGAGGACTCGCATGGCTTGAGCAACGCGTCCCTGCCGTCCGATGATCTTCCCCTTGTCTTCAGGGTTGACCTCCAAGCGGACCACCGTGTGCCCTTCATCTTCCTCTTCCTCGGCCACTTTCACGTCATCTGGGAAGGAAGCGAGGGACTTGGCGATGTACTCCACCAATTCCTTCATTAGCTTTTGGCCTTCTCCAAAATGCCATGGGCTTGCAGGATGCGCTCCACAGCTTCAGATGGCTTTGCACCGTTGCTGAGCCAGTGACGTGCGCGATCCTCAGAGACTTTAGTGGTAGGAGGGTCAGTCATGGGGTTGTACTGACCAATCTGCTCCACAAACTTCCCATCCCTGGGTGATCTGATATCAGCCACCACAATGCGGTAGCTGGGTTGCTTTTTCTTGCCGACTCGACGCAAACGAATTCTAAGCATGGATAGGCCTGTCGCTCCTGATTCTCGACGTTCAATACTCAAGGATTGTAGTCTCAGGTTTGTTCTATTGTCAACGAGTCGCGTAGCTATGCGGCGGACGGCTCTCAGCGTCAGTGGCCCACGGATAAGCGGTTGATGAGCGACTCCGGCAGCCCCGCGTCCGCCAT
The DNA here is from genome assembly GCA_027625205.1 of Chloroflexota bacterium. Lineage (GTDB taxonomy): Bacteria > Chloroflexota > Dehalococcoidia > Lucifugimonadales > Australimonadaceae > JAQBVZ01. The sequence continues at coordinate 1,099 of JAQBVZ010000093.1, read as the reverse complement.
TTTGCGCTGCGTGAGGGATACGTCATAGGCGACCCGCCGGAGCTCAACCGTTGCGGTGATGTCGTCGTAGACAGCGTAGGCGGCGCGAGGGTCACCGTCACGTGGTTGGCCCACGCTGCCAGGGTTGATGGCCAACCGGAGTCCGTCTACGGCTATGCGCTGGCCGTGGGCAGCCCCCAGTTCCATGCGTAGACCCTCCTGACACACGAAAGGCAGATGAGAGTGGCCCACCAACAGTGCTGACGTGCCAATGACGCCCAACGCGGCCTCCGCCTGTGAGTAGCTGGTCAGGTATTCCCACATGGGGTCGCTTGGCGTGCCATGGGCCAACGTGAATGGGCCTTCCGTGAGCGTCTGTGGTAAACCTTCCAGGTAGCGTCTCGCCTCTTCCGTTAGCTGGCCCGCCGTCCACAAGGACGCTGCCTTTGCCGCCGGGTTGAAGGTCGCCAGGCTGACCAGGCCCACTGCGCCGCCGTCGTGGTTTCCCATTATCGACAGCGCACCCAGACCCCACAGGCGCTCCAGGCAGGCCATGGGCTCTGGGCCGTAGCCCACAATGTCTCCCAGGCACCACACGCCGTCGATGCCGCCGTTGCTTATGGCGTCTGCCAGCACCGCGTCCAGGGCGTCCAGATTGCTATGGATGTCGCTGACAATGAGCGTCCGCATGGAGCAATTGTAGCAAACGTGCGCAGTTGGCTTTTTGCATGCCAAGTAGACACGTTCAAGCCATGGTGGCGATAATGAGGCCATGACCACGGTAGGAGACATCGGTGAATTCGCGCTGATAGACCGGATAACGGCCTTGGTGGCGGCAGCTCGACTTGAGAGCCCGTCCGTTGCAGGGTTCCGCGTCCGCTTGGGCATTGGTGACGACGCAGCCGCATGGCGCGCGGGCAACGGCGTAGAGGTCTGCACCACGGATACGGTGGTGGAAGGTGTTCACTTCACGCGCAACACCATTCCGTGGCGTGACCTTGGTTGGAAGGTGCTTGTTGCCAACCTGAGTGATGTCGCTGCCATGGGGGCAGCTCCCCTCTACGCCTTGGTGACGCTTGGCCTACCCGCAGACCTGCCTGTGACGGCCATTGATGATCTG
>JAQBVZ010000092.1 GCA_027625205.1 Chloroflexota bacterium | reverse complement strand
CGTATTCATTCGCAATATGGACGGTCTGCAATGATTGGCCTGGGTGTTCTCTACGCTGTTCTCTCCACGTTCAGCTTCTCCATAAACCAAGTCAGCGTGCGTCGTGGGATGCTGGCGGGGTCCGCTATCCAAGGCGTCTACGTGAGCGTGCTGGCAGGTACACCCATCTTGCTGCTCATAGCACTGGCAACCACACAACTCTTTCGCGTTGCGGACCTTTCCGGGACCAGCTACGCCTGGTTGGCAGGGGCAGGAGTGGCCCACTTCCTCTTTGGTCGCTACACCAACTACCGCACGGTTGGGGCCTTGGGCGCTATTCGCGCGCGGCCAATTATCCAGATGAGCTTCCTGGTCTCCATTGGCTTTGCCGCGCTATGGCTTAATGAGGAGATAACCACGCCCATGTGGTTTGGGATAGGGTTGGTGGCGGTGGGCCCAATGGTCCTCTATCGCGGTAGACGCCGGAGCGCACCTGCTGTGACTGTGAGCGCGCCAGGGCAGGGGAGTCCACCTCCAGTTGTTCAGGCTGGATCCCTTATAGCACCGCCTCCTGCCAAGGTGATTGAAGGGTACTTCTTTGGGAGCCTTAACGCAGTGGTGTTTGGCCTGACCCCCCTCATGGTCAGGCAGGGCCTTGTTGATAGCGATGGCCTGGGTGTACTGGGGGCGCTGGTAGCCTATTCCGCAGCGGCGGCCGTCTTGTTGCCCACTTTGGCTATCCCTGCGGTGCGTCAGGCGCTTGCTGGAATTGACCGGTCGTCTGGGCGCTGGTTCATGAGCGCCACCATGGCTGTCCTCATGGCGCAGATGTTCCATTTCCTAGCGTTGAGCGTGGCGCCTGTAAGCGTGGTCATGCCGGTGCAGCGCGCCGGAAGCGTGTTTCTACTGCCAATGTCCTTCCTCATTAACCGGCAGACAGAGAGCTTTGAGCCACGGGTGCTGATAGCTATCGCCATCTCAATCACGGGCTCTCTCATCATCGTGCTGTAGACTGGTGGTAATCCCCTGTGCGAGGTAGCTATTGGCCCGTGTAACCGATCGGTACCGCGACTCCGCTAGTAAGTTGATAGTAATCGCAGACATGTCGCCTCCACGAAGCGGAGACGCGTCAATGCTGGACTGCGTGAAGGGTCTTAGCGCCGACTTCATCTCAGTTGCCTACAACCCCGGTAGACTGGTGCGCATGGACTCAAGAACGACTGCATACGCAGTCCAGCAGCGCACTGGCACGGACGTGGTCTTCACTCTGGCGACGCGAGATATGAACAAGATAGCCATGGGGTCACAGTTGCTGGGCGCACAGACGCTTGGGCTGGAGAACGTTGTGGTAGTGCAGGGCGACCGCCTCACTGAACGCGAAACCGAGCACGGCGCGTCCGCCGTTGATGACTTCACGGCCACGGGCCTTATCGCCTCCATAGCCGCCATGAATAACGGCCTGGACTATCGCGGAGGGAAGCTTGGTGCGCCCACGGAGTTCTGCATAGGGGCAACGCTGGACCTGGCGCGCGGAGCTGATGCGGAGGCTGGCCTGGCCCATCGCAAGGTGGAAGCAGGCGCGGACTTCTTCATATCTCAGCCCATCTATGACGCAGCCCAGCGTGAGCGTTTTCTGGAGCGCTACCAGGCCCGGACCGGTGAAGAGCTGTTGCAACCCGTCTTTTGGGGCCTCCAGGTGCTGGAGAGGGACGGCGTGCTTCTCAGCGACACCCCTACAAGGGTGCTGGAAGAGCTTGAGAACGGCAAGCCAGGGACTGACATAGCAATAGAGACACTTCGCGCCTTCATGGACGCGGGCGTTCGAGGCATCTATTTGGTGCCGCCCATACTCAAGGGTGGCGCTCGTGACTACGAGGCTGCACAGCGGGTGTTGGCGAGCATCTAAGCGCTTAGCGGTTGTGCAGCCAGGCTGTTCCAGTCGTCACACAAAGCAAGCTGCTTGAACGTCAAGCTACTCGATGTAGGCGATGGCCTCTATCTCCACCAAGAAGTCTGGGTTCGCAAGGGACTTGACCACCACCGTTGTGCTTGTGGGGGGTGAGTCGCCATAGATACGCATGCGAGCGTCGCGCACCGCTGGAAAGTAGTCCAGGTTCGTGACATAGGTGGTTGTCTTCACAATGCTGGCCAGGCTGCCGCCGTGGGCTTTACAGGCGGCCTCCATGTTTTTGTATACCTGCTCAAGCTGAGCAGCCGCGTCTCCTTTGCCAACAATGTTCTCCTGAGCGTCCGTGGCCACCTGCCCCGCAATATAGACCGTGTTGCCGGTCTTCACCGTCTGGTGCGCGCCTGGGAGCTTCCCCATAGTGTCCGGGTTCAAGCGTTCAATGGGCATGGTCTGTCTCCTCAATGGAATGAATGATGGCGGAATGATACCAGTGCGTGTCCATGCAGCAAACGACGCTGAAAATGATGAGAGCCAGGAGGTGTTGCGACTGCGGGAAGAAGGTTACGGTTGGCGAGCTTGGCCCCACCGCTGGGCCCAGAAGAGCCAGAGGATAACCACGCTAAGGATCATGACGCCCTGCCATATCAGCAAGTGAGCCATGTCCAGGTATTGAGGGAAGTACGCGCCTATGTAGAACAGGCTGATCATTCTGACGAGGTTCAGCGCTGTTATGGCGGCGAGACCACCAAACAGGCCAATGAGCTTGGCTCGCAGTGAAGCGGGGTAGGCGGCAATGGCGGCTACAAACAGGACAGCGGGGCCTATTGCGGTGCACTCAGCTACTACCCGATAGGCGAAGTCCTGAGAGCCTACCACAGTCCCATTGACGGTCACGCCGGAGCCAAGGCCCTGGAGCGCCCACCCTGAGGTGGAGGCTGTCCACCGGTTCACTCCGTTCAGCAGGGAGGTATCCAGGAGCGCGTAGTACAACGCCAGAGCAGTGCCAAGGCTCAATAAGAGCGCAAAGCCGGTAAAAGCGTCTCGTGACTTGATGGGTGGTAGGTAATTGAGCATGGATTAATCCCGAACGCGACCACGGTCACCATAGGCGTGGCGATTGCAACGTGCAAGCGCGACACACGCTGCGGCATAAAACGAGGTCTCGCACAAACAGGCGAGACCTCGTTCTTTATAGCGTGGCTATGTCAGTAGACGATACGTCTACGTGGCCTCGTTTCCATTTCCGTTCTGCCTGGCTCTAGCCATCTCCTGAAGCTGGGGCAGATACTTGATGGAGAGCCGTTCAATGGGAATCTCATCAGGCGCGAGGCCGTCTTGGTTCCGGTGTTCAAAGTGAGCGTCCCTGCCGCCAAGGTGCTTTGTCACTATGAGCTTGCTCCACTGGATCACTTCCGCGTCCGTTCCAGACAGCTTCTCCGGCCAGTCAAACTTCTGGTTGGTCATCACGCTGGTGTCCTGTGTGGAGAAGTTCCCTTCAATCACCCACTTATGGTAGACGTGGTAGAGGACCGTCTGCCACCAGCGCTGAAGTTTGTTCTTTGGACGTGTGTAGTGATAGTAGTAGACGCGCGTCTTATTCTCGGTGACCGGCACTGCTACTCGTGTGTAGAGGTCATACGCGAACTCCGCTCTGAACATGCCTGGTAGGTGGTGCCCAAAGCACCAGCGAGGTGACTTGGGTGCTGGAACGTTTTTCATGGCGCCGGGGACGTTCCACTTGAACAGCCACGTCCACAGCTTACGGTAGTTGTGTTGGGGCCACTTCCAACCCTGCTTGGGGTAGTAGTCCCCGGCTGGCGGCTTGCTGGTCAGGAACGGCGTTTGAAGCAGGTCAGGGCCAAAGCCGTTGCCAACGTAAAACACATGCTCGCCAGGAGCGCCTCTTGAGAAGAAGCTCCCGCGCAGCACCACAAAGGCATCGCGGTGCAGGTAGTTCACATGGGAGTCCATGGAGTTCTCCAAGGCCACTTCCCAGTTGCAGTTCCAGTACGTCATGCCGTGGAGCACTAGGGCGTCGTCGTCAAAGAACTCCTCAGGCACGTCCTCTTCAATAGGCGCGGGCTCACCCTCACCCATCCAGATGAAGACCATCCCCTTCAGCACCTGCGTAGGGTACTTCTTAGCCTCCGTGCCAGGCTTGCCACACACCAGGGAGTCCGGGCCCTCACTCAGGACGGCCACGTTTGTCCCGTGTTGGTCATAGACCCATCCGTGGTAGGGACAGGTCACCGTTCCGTTCCAGTGGACGCGCCCCTCTGAGAGGCGTGCGCCCCGGTGAGGGCAGACGTCCTGGATGGCGGCGGGCTGGCCGTCTGCTCCTATGAAAAAGCAGATGTCATCATCCATCATGGAAACCTGCACAGGCTTCTTCTTGGGGACCTTGTTGGCCATGATGGCCGGCCACCAGTAGTTCCGGAGACCCAATGTGGGGATGTAGGGACGGATGTCGCCGCCCAAGCTGGTCAGCGCTCTGTTCGCTTCTGACTGGTCAGGACTAGCGTCTTTCCTGGTCAGGCTGTCTACCATCACTATTCCCCTTTCGTACGGGTACTGCAGGGTGCCAAAAGTGGGCCATCGTACGCATGTCGTTTGGGTTCAACAATACTCAGGTTAAATAGCCGTGTCAACGGACAGGCACGTCTGGTAGAGGGAATA
>JAQBVZ010000091.1 GCA_027625205.1 Chloroflexota bacterium | reverse complement strand
GTAAGAACGCCGGTTGCTCTGAGATTGCGGACGCCCACTTCATACTATCGCCTCCCCAAAAGAGCGCGCTGGCCAACGTGCGCCTGACCGCGCCCAGTATAGCAGCAGGCCTTATAGTGAGGGTGCTCCGTCCGCACTTCTAACCCACCATATAGCTAGGCTTCGCTTGTTGATACAACCTACGCGTGGTAGAGTGGTTGAGTAAAGAGTGGGCTTGGCCCGCTCTTTCTTTTATCGACGGAAATTTGGATTAGGCCTCAGGGCCAAAGTGCTAGGAGGGCTCAGACTGCCATGAAGAGCGATTTCCTTATTGCAGTAACGCAACTTGCGGCGGAGCGAAATCTCCCCCGAGGTATTGTTGTCTCGGCCGTGGAGGCCGCGCTGGTCTCTGCGTACAAGAAAGAGACCTCTAACCAAAACCATGAAATTGCCGTGAAGCTAGACCCTGGCTCAGGCGACGTTGCTATCTTTCAGCTAAAGACCATTGTTGAGGAAGTGACGGACATTGACAGGGAGATGACCTTGACGGAGGCCAAGAAAATTCGGCCGGCCGAGGCCCATGCCGTTGGCGACATACTGGAATTTGAGCTTCCCGCCCACGTAGCGGGCCGCATTCCCGCGCAGACCGCAAAGCAGGTGGTCATTCAACGCCTGCGAGAGGCGGAACGCGAGCTGGTGTTTCAGGAATTCTCCGAGCGTGAAGGTGAGGTCTATACCGGCACGGTACAACGTGGCGACTCACGTCACTCAGGAGTGGCCACCCTTGACCTCAACGGGCGAGCGGAGGCTATTTTGCCCGCCTCTGAACAGTCACCATGGGAGCGCTACCGGCCAGGTCAACGTCTCAAGGTACTCATCCTTGAAGTGCGACGCACCAACCGTGGACCGGAGATTGTCTGTTCACGAACACACCCTGACCTGCTCCGCCGCCTCTTTGAGATGGAGGTACCGGAAATCTTCAACGGTATTGTGGAGCTAAAGGCAGTGGCCCGTGAGGCCGGTGCTAGGAGCAAAGTGGCGGTGGCCGCTAAGCAAGAGGGAGTGGACCCCGTAGGCGCCTGCGTGGGCCTGCGCGGCATCCGTATCCAGAACATCGTGAGTGAACTTCAGGGTGAGAAGATTGACGTCATTCAATGGTCCAAGTCCCCTTCCCAGTTCATTTCCAACGCACTGAGCCCAGCTCAGCCATTGCGAGTAGAGATAAATGAAGAGGAAGCTACCGCCATGGTGGTGGTGCCGGACCGGCATCTATCCTTGGCCATTGGCAAAGAGGGGCAGAACGCTCGGTTGGCCGCCAAGTTGACCAACTGGAAGATAGATATCAAGAGTTCATCCGAAGTCGAAATTGAACGCATGAAACAGTCCATTGAGGATGAGGTTGCAGTGCGGGCAGCCGCAGTGGATGCACCGGTGGTGGCTGAAGCCGAAGCGGTGGCAGCGGAAGCACCAGTGGCCGAGCCTGAAGAACTAGTCGCAGCAGAAGAGCAACTCGCTGAGGAGCCTCAAGAAGTAACCGCAGAGGTGCCCCAGGACGCTGAAGATGAAGAGGCTCTCGCGGCAGTCCCCATCAACGACCACGGCCTTAGTGCCGAAGAACTACTTGCCCTAGAGTCCTTGGACCTCATGGATACGCTGGAGCCGGTGGCTTCCCTGGAGGAGACGGGCATCATTGAGGAAGAGGAAGAAGAAGTCCTCATAGATGAAGACGAAGATGATGTCTGGAAGCTCCCAGAGTCAACAGAGGGGCCCCAGATTCGGTTTGCGGAAGACATTCTTGGTACCTTCGGACAGCGTACAGGTGCAGCGGGCGGCACAAGTAAGCGACGTCGCTCACGTCCTGCACGTGGGGCAAACAGGGGCGGCGCAAGTCCACCGGCCCGGTCCGGCGGACCAGGCGGCGCAGGCGGAGGGCGGCCTGCTGGTGCTGGAGGGGGACGGCCAGGCGGCTCAGGCGGAGGACGGCCCACTGGTACTGGAGGGGGGCGGCCCAGCCCACGTACCGACACCACACCAGCCCCAGACGATGATGAGTAGCGCTCAGGGGTAACCGCAACAAGGGGGCATTAGTTTTGGCGATTAAACATGTCCCCCAGCGGAGTTGTATCATCTGCGGAACCAAACTGCCCAAGCGTGAGCTTATCCGCATTGTGCATACCCCGCAGGGACAATTCCTATTGGATGAGAGCGGCAAACAGTCAGGGCGTGGCGCATATATCTGTCACAACCCTCTCTGCTGGGAACAAGCACAGAAGAGCAACCGGCTCTCCCGCGCTCTCCGCACAGAAGTACCCAATGGTGTCTGGCAAGAACTGACCAGCCAAAGTGCATCGCTTCGTTAGTGATTACACGCAGGAGTACGCATGGTAGAAGAGCAAATAGAAGACCAACAAGCAACAAAGACCCGGACAGTGACGCTAAAGACGCTCACGCTGCCGTCTGTTATCAGCGTGGGCAACCTGGCTGAGCTGGTACACGCGGAGCCGGTGCAACTCATCAAGCAGCTCATGCGCATGGGCGTCTTTGCAAATGTCACTCAGGCTATTGATTTTGACACCGCCTCAATGTTGGCCCGTGCCTATGGGTACAGTGCCAAGGCCTTAACCGGTGCTGGTCAACAAGGGTCTGAGGAGCTTACAGAGGAAGACGCAGCCAAGCTACAGATACGCCCCCCAGTGGTGACTGTGCTGGGCCACGTTGACCATGGTAAAACTTCACTGCTTGACTCCATCCGAAAGGCCAACGTGGCCGGCGGTGAGAAGGGTGGCATCACCCAACACATTGGCGCATACCAGGTTGACTATAACAACCAGATCATCACGTTATTGGACACGCCGGGCCATGAGGCGTTCACCGCAATGCGGGCCCGGGGTGCGCAAGTTACTGATATAGCAGTACTGGTGGTGGCTGCTGATGACGGCGTCATGCCCCAAACAATAGAGGCCATTGACCATATCAAGGCCGCTGGGGTGCCCATCATTGTGGCCATCAACAAGATGGACCTGCCTGACGCGGACCCAGACAAAATCAAGCGCCAGTTATCTGAACACGCACTCTTGGTGGAAGATTGGGGTGGAGAGGTCATTGCGGTTCCTGTGTCCGCAAAGACCGGTGAAGGCATAGAGGACCTGCTGGAAAGCATAGTGGTCTTATCAGAAGTGGAGGAGCTCAAGGCCAACCCAGACCGGAGCGCGGTGGGCGTGGTGATTGAGGCGCGGACAGACAAGAGTCGTGGCGTAGTGGCATCATTGCTTATCCAGACAGGCACTCTCCACCAGGGCGACAACTTTGCTGTGGGGACCATCCGAGGCAGGGTACGTGCGCTAACGAGCGACTCCGGCCGCAGGATTAAGAGCGCAGGGCCGTCACAACCGGTGGAAATTTTAGGTCTATCAGAACTGCCAGAGGCAGGTGACACACTCACTGTTGTGGCAGATGAACGCGCCGCAAGAGATTTGGTGGCGGAGCGCCAGCGTTCCGCAGGGGCACGGGGCGTTACGTTGGAGGACATGACCTCACGGCTATCCAGCGGCTCCGTCAAGGAATTGGACCTTATCCTGAAGACAGACGTCCAAGGCAGCATAGACGCGCTGCGTCAAGCTTTGGGCCAACTGTCCACGGATGAGACCAAAGTGAAGCTAATCCACGCTTCCACGGGTACCGTGACTGAGAGCGATGTACTCCTGGCTGTGGCATCTCAGGCAATCATTGTTGGCTTCAACACGCGGACTGAGCCCGGGGCTCGCCATATGGCAGACCTTGAGGGCGTGGACATCCGCCTCTATGACATCATTTACCGCCTGACGGAAGACATTGAGGCGGCTATGGCTGGCTTGCTTGAGCCAAAGCAAGAGGACATTGTGGAAGGCAAGCTGGAGATTCGGGCTGTTTTCTCAATTGGCAAAGGCAAGGCATCTGCCGGGTGTTACGTAACGGACGGCCAGGTGGGCCGCGGCTCCATGGCACGGGTGCTCCGGGGCGGAAAAGAGCTCTTTGACGGGCCAATCATTGGCCTTAAGCGCTTTAAGGATGATGTCCGGCAGGTAACCAACGGTTACGAATGTGGCCTCACTCTTGATGGCTTCAATGAATTCCAAGAGGGAGACGTTATAGAAGCCCACCGGCTCCAGCGGGTCGGTGGGGGTTCATAAGAATTCAATCGACTATGCTTTGCGGAGTACCTCGTGTCGCGCCGGACTGAACGCGTCAACGTCCTTCTCCAGCAGCAGATCAGCGAGGTGCTGTCTGAGGGCTTGAATGACCCCCGGTTGCGGGCGCTAGTCACGGTCACATTTGCAGACGTATCTTCTGACCACCAATACGCCACAATAGGCATCAGCGTCATGGGGTCAGAGGAAGAGCAGCAAGAGGCGCTTCAGGGTATGCGGTCCTCCGCCGGGTTCTTCCAACGGGCTTTGGCTAGCCGGGTCCGCATGCGGAACACACCTCGCCTACGGTTCGTTTTGGACACTTCAATAGAAGAAGGAGACCGCCTGCTGGCGGTCATGGACAGGATTCGGACAGAAGGGACCACTGAGAATGACCAGACCGCAGATTGACGGCGTTCTAG
>JAQBVZ010000090.1 GCA_027625205.1 Chloroflexota bacterium | reverse complement strand
GATAGGGGCCTTGCCAGCAGCCCCTGGAGCCGTTCTGGCGCAATGATGGCAATCAGGTCCAATGAGCGAGCGCCGCGGGTACCCAGGGGGTCCAGCAGCGTTTGCGTAGCTTCATTGTAGATGGTGCTCGGTGAAATCCGGGCTACCCAAAGGTTAATGTTGAAGTGTTTCAAGAGTTCTGCCGCACTGTCAATCTCATCCTGCGGGACAAACACATCGGCCACCGCAGGGGCAATGAGTAACGCAACGAAGAAGGTCAAGAAAAGCCATGTCCCCAGAGACACCAGCGCTGACGTCACGGTGTTCCGGAAAAAAATGGAGCATGCCATGGCCAATGCTAACCAGAAGCCGAGGTAGGCTGCGGTCACTAGCGCAAACCCTATCAGCCGGATGATCTCCTCGCCGCGGGGCTCCAGCCCCATAACAAACATGCCAATGCCCAAGAGACAGACCATCAACGTCAGCATGATGAGCACCAAGGTGGTCAGTCCAGCCAGGAACTTCCCTGTGAACAGCGTATCCCTATAGATGGGCTGCGCCAACACTCGGGAGAGTGTGCCTTGAGTGCGTTCACTGTTGATTGAATCAAAGCCTAGGGCAATGCTCACCAGAGGGCCAAAGAAGCCAATGAAGAAGAGCAGAGGCGGCAATACGCCGGCGCTGCTGGTGTATATCTGCAAAAAGAGGAAGGAATTAACGCTGACACTGCTTCCATCCACCTCACGCACGAGAACAAAAGAGCCCCAGAAGATGCCAATGATTATCAGCCCGAACAGCAGGCCGAAACGTCGTTGGCCAAAGTGGTCCGCCATCTCTTTCCAGAAAATTGCGCTCATCTAGTTATCCTGAAAGTACCGGAGGTAGATGTCCTCCAGGGTATTGTTGTGACTGCGCAACTCCAGAAGACCGGCGCCGTGTTCTGCCACGGCGGCCACCAACTGAGACCTGATGTCTGTGTTCGCTTCAACCACCAGTCGGCTTCCATGGGCCTCACAGCGCTGGACTCCGGGAATTGCCCTGACTACATCGCTGAGGCCGTCGCCGCCGCTGACCTCAATCTCCAGCAAGTAGCCTCCAGACTCAAGGTGTGACATCAGGTCATCAACAGTCCCTTGGAGCACTAGCTTGCCATGGGACATGATGCCAACTCTGTGACAGATGCGCTGCACCTCTTGAAGCTGGTGGGAGGATATGAACACTGCAATCTGCCGTTGTGCGCTCATTTCCTGGATGAGTTGCAGGAGCCACTGAACGCCTGCGGGATCCAGGCCCAGTGTGGGGTCGTCAAGAATGACCAATCGGGGTTCCTTCATGAGGACTTCCGCTAGGCCAAGCCGTTGTTTCATACCGCGGGAGTACTGGCCCACCAACTGGTTTGCGGCCCCGGCCAAGTCCACCATTCCCAGAAATTCGGCAGCTTTATGCTCGGCTGCTGCCCGGGGTATCTTGTTCAGACTGGCCATGTAGAGCAAGTTCTCCTTGCCCGTAAGGTCGTTATAAAAGCCCACAGACTCAGGGAGATACCCCACCTGGCGCTTCACCTGGAGCGGCGCCCTGGTTGGGTCAAAACCGCATACCTCAGCATGTCCTTCAGACGGCTCCGTCAGGCCCAGGAGCATCAGGATGGTCGTGCTCTTGCCGGAGCCGTTGGGGCCCAAAAAGCCAAAGACCTCACCTTCCTGGATTTGGAGGTCCAAGTGGTCAACGGCGGTGAACTGACCGTACCGTTTGGTCAGCCCATGCGCGTCTATCAGCGAGTTGCTCATCGTCTACCCAGCCGGACAAACACGCCCAGCATTCCGCCAACCACAATGACCACCAACGCAATGCCAAACCACTGCCAAATGGAAGACTCCTCGACAGTCACTCGGAGGTCCACGGTGTCGGTGGTGTCAGGGGTCTGCGCCCGTATCGTGATGATGTAGTCACCTGGGACAGCGTCGCTAGGAGGCGTGATGGTAACGTTCGGGTCAATCTGCTGTGCTCTGTTAAGGTCAGTAACTTCAGGGCTGAAGGTGACCGTCCAGTTGGCAGGTGTGTTGGCTGAGAACCTTACGTCACGGAGGTCAGCCGTCCCTGCGTTGACGAGAAGCACCTTGGTGGTAGCTGGCTTGCCTCTGGTGGCTTCCACATTGAGTCGGTTATCAGGAGTGGTCAGAAACAACTCAAAGCTGCCGGTCAGCGTGGTCTCCAATACAATGTCGGCCTGATAGTCGTCATTGCTTGCGGTTACCAAAATGGGATAACTGTCAGCGGCGGCTAAGAGGGCGGGCCTAACGGTGACCTTCACGCGCTGGGACCCGTTGGGCGTGAGGCTCAGGCTTGCTATGAGCTTTTGCTCACCAAAAGCTGGCGTGAAAATGACGTCCCAGGGTAGAGGCGTCACGCCGGTTGGATTGAACGCCTGGCCAGCTAGGTCCACCGAAACGTCACCCGGCGTATTGTTTCTGACCGTGACCTCAAATTCAAATGGGTTTGAGGACGGCCCACGGAGTACGGGGAACGTGGAGGAGATGGCGATGTCTCCAGCCTCAGCCTCTGCACCGGCGTCCTTTTTGACGGAAACAGACTCCTCAATGAGCACGTTTCCTGTACTGGACACCAATTGGAATTGAATAGTGAAGTCAGAAGCGGCTATGTCTCCTGCAGGAGGCGTAATGCGTAGCCGGTACTCATTACTGCCGCCTGCTGCCAGCGTAATGTTTGTGATGTCATATGGGCCAAAATTTGGCCGTACGGCCACGGCCCATCCCTCAGGCGTGCCTGATGTCACAAACTCCAACTCAGTGGGGAATTCTGACCCATTGCAGACGGTGAAATCCAGTTCCGCTCTGGTGGCGGTCTGCTCAAGGACCACACCATGGATGGGCAGGTTGAGGTTGAGGTCTGCCGGACATACGGGGGCCTCCTCCTGAGCAAAGATTGGCGTAATTAGCAGCATGATTGTGGAAGCGATAACGGTCCACACCATCAAGCGAAATGCACGGCCCATACGATTTCCTCCTAAAAACACCGCGAATATACAATGGGAAATTGTGCCTACGAGAGGCTAACCCCTGACGCAATTATATCTACGAATGAACGGATGGCAAAGATTGATGCTGTTTCAGGCGTCCGCTGTGGACGCTTTGGCCTCTCGCCACAACTGGAGCTTCGATTCTAGCGGAAGCTTATCCATCTGTAATCCTTGCTCGTGCGAACTGCGTTCCATGTGGACATAACGCTGGTAAAAACGGTTGTTGGCCCCACGCAACGCCTCCTCCGCCTCCACGCCCATGCGGCTAGCGGCGTTGACCACGGAGAGGAGCAGGTCACCTAGCTCCCGATCCTGTTCTTCATGGGACGCGGCGTTTTTCAACTCCTCCACTTCCTCTGCAAGATTTGCTAAGACCTGAGCGTCGTCCTCCCACGCGAATCCGGCCCGGGAGGCCCTGCCCTGGATGGCTTGGGCGTATGCCAACGCTGGCATGGACTTTGGTACGCCGTCCAATGCGGAGCGGTCCCTATGACCTTTTTCCTGCCGCTCTTGCGCCTTTATCTGGTCCCACTGCACCTTCACCTCTGACGAATCCGCCACGTGAGCGTCTCCAAAGACGTTGGGATGACGCCTGAGGAGCTTTTCATTGATGCCTCTGATTACGTCCTGAATGGTGAACGTCCCGTTGTCCTGCCCAATTTGGGCGTGGAACACGACTTGGATCAGCAGGTCTCCGAGTTCCTCCACCATGTGGTTGGGCTCCTCTGAATCAAGGGCCTCCAGAGTCTCGTACGTTTCCTCCAAGAGCGTGTGGCGGAGGGAACGGTGGGTCTGTTCAATATCCCAGGGACAGCCGTCCTTGGGGTCTCTGAGCACACGCATGGTGGCTAGCAGAGAATCGAAAGTACCCAGGTCTTGTTGAACAGGTCCAGACGTCATGCTAGCCCCTTTCAGATGTGGCAATTGCGTGAGCAATGCTGCCGGGTAGCGTATGGGAGACATTATAGGGATGAGGTAGTGAAGATTGACACCCATTAAGAGCCGTGCCTACCATGGCTTAGAGGCCCGAGTATGAAAATTTTAGTGCGGTTCCTATTGGCTTTGGTGCCGCTTGCAGTTTTGGTTCTTATTGTGACCACCAACGTCCGCGTGGCCGCAAACAGCATTGCCCTCTACAACCTGCTGTTTGACCGTTATAACGTTGCGGAGGGCACCGGGATTCTAGAGGCCGACCTCCCTGACGTGGGCAGACAGTTCCAGGACTACTTTGGGAATGACGTTGAACTGTTGAAAGTGAACGCGCGCGTCTTTGGCGTGGAGCAACAACTTCTCTCCGATAAAGAAGTCATCCACATGGCGGACGTGAAGCAGGTCTTCAACCTCACCTTTCGCCTTCAGGAAGGCGCGGGCATATTCTTACTGGCAATGACCTTGGGTGCAGTGGCGGTTTATAGGCGGGGAGCTCTGTGGGAGATCAGCGGGTGGGTCCAGTGGGGTGCTCTTATTGCCATCCTCTTCGTCCTAGTAGTGGGATTCATCAGCCTTGTGGCCTTTGGTCCGCTGTTCAACACCTTCCATCAACTGGTCTTTACCAACGACTTCTGGCTGCTGGACCC
>JAQBVZ010000089.1 GCA_027625205.1 Chloroflexota bacterium | reverse complement strand
TAAGCAGGCTACTCCTGAAATGGGAATGACGCCTGTACGCCTCTACGGAGCCCTCTGTTTGGAGGCGGCGTTATTGGTTAGGCAGGAGGCGCCGACACCACTAGCCTCAGCCATGGAGATGCTCTACAACTCCATCCAGGTGCATGAAGATATGCAGGTGGGGTCCCCGCATTTGGAGAGCAGGCCCGCCGTTTGGTGGGAATGGGGCCCAGCGCAGGCAATTAACGTTGGTGATGGCCTGCACGCCCTTGCACGCCTGGGGGCGTTCGGTATGCAATCCAAAGGCGCCTCTGCGGAGCAAGTGTTGAAGTCAGTGAGCAGCCTCGATAGCACGGCGCTCCGCTTTTATGAGGGCCAATTCTTGGAGCTCACCTTTCAAGAGCGGATAGATATCTTAGAGTCGCAGTACATGAAAATGGCTGAGGCTAAATATGGAACGCTTATTGGCGGCAGCATGGCCTTGGGCGCGCTGGCCAATGGTGGCGACGACCAGACTGTAAATGCGCTTCGCAAGGCTGGGGAACTGATTGGCGTAGCAGCCCAACTTACCGATGATTTGAGGCAATTAAAGTCTTCACCCGGCGCAGAAGGGCCGGCAGCCCGGGTCTTGAACAAGAGCAAACTCTTCCCTGTGGTCAGGGCTTTGGAAACCGCCACGTTACCTCAGAAAAGGATGTTGGGTGAGGTGTACTTCAAGCGTGTTATGGAGCCAGAGGACGTCGCAAAGGTTAGTAAGGTGGTCGACGAGGTAGGCGCCCGCGAATATACGGAAGCTAAGGCAAAGGAACTGAGGCAAGAGGCCTTGGAATGTATGGTCGGTGTTGGCGTCTCAGGCGCAGCACTGACTCGTTGGGAAGAAATTGCAGATTACATAATGGGGTCATAACAACGAATGTCTAAGAAGACTATTAACGACATTGACTGGAACGGCAAACGGGCGCTCGTGCGCGTGGATTTCAACGTGCCCATGGAGCGTGGCACTAACGTCATCTCGGACGACGTCCGCATCCGCGCGGCGCTGCCCACCATTCAACACCTAACGAGCAACGGCGCATCCGTCGTGCTCTGTACTCATCTGGGCAGGCCCGGAGGGAAGGTAGATCCTGCATTGGAACTGCAAACGGTGGCAAAACGCTTATCGGAATTACTGGAAGCGCCAGTGGGATACGTTCATGACTGCGTGGGAGCTATCGCGCTTGAACAAGTCGAGGCGCTTAAGCCCGGCGAGGTGATGCTCTTGGAGAACGTCCGCTTCTACCCAGGTGAAGAGGCCAACGACGTTGAATTTGCGAAGGGGCTTGCCGCTCTTGCGGATGTGTACGTGAACGACGCCTTTGGCACCGCGCACCGCGCTCATGCCTCAACGGATGGGGTGGCGCATCAGTTGCCAGCGGTGGCAGGCCTGCTTTTGGAGCGCGAACTTGAAATGCTAGGCGGAGTGCTTGAAAACCCAGAGCGGCCGCTGGGCGCAATTTTTGGCGGCGCCAAGGTCAGTGACAAGGTAAAGGTGCTGGAGCGGCTGGTAAGCCAAGCTGATGCCATCTTCATTGGTGGAGGCATGGCCGCCACGTTTCTCAAGGCCCAGGGGCACAACGTTGGGACATCACTGCTGGAAGAAGAGATGGTCGGCTTCTGCGGCCAGATTCTAGAGAAGGCGGAGGCTAATGGTGTTGCCGTCTATTTGCCGGACGACGTAACCGTCACGAAAAACTTGGAATCTGGTGCAGAGAGCAAGAAGGTCCCGGTAGACCAGGTGCCTGATGGTTGGATGATTGCGGACATTGGGCCGGCGGCCATCGATACCTTTTTGAGTCACCTGCCAGATATGGGCACCATTGTTTGGAACGGGCCTATGGGCGTGTTTGAGATTTATCCTTTTGATAAGGGTACGGAGGCTGTGGCCAAGGGCGTGGCGTTCAGCGGGGCGGTGACCGTCATTGGCGGTGGTTCCACTGCTGAGGCTGTCGATTTGCTGGGCCTTGCTGAAGAAATGACCCACGTTTCCACTGGTGGCGGCGCATCGCTGGAGTTCCTTGAAGGCAAGGTACTACCGGGCGTGGCAGCCCTGGATGACGCATAACCAATTCCGCCCGTAGGAAGCGCAGGTAATGGCAACGCCCTTTATAGCCGGTAACTGGAAGATGAACACCACCGTGGATGAGGCGGTGGCCTTGGTGCGCGACATGCGTGGCCCGCTGGAAGCGCTCAATGGCATCACCTGTGTCGTGTGTCCACCCTTCGTATCGCTGGCAGCCGTGGCCGGGGAGTTGTCTCGAAGCGCCATAGGCGTGGCCGCACAGAACATGCACCCGGAGGCGAAAGGGGCCTTCACGGGTGAGGTATCGCCCGCCATGCTGGAGGGGCTCTGCCACTATGTCATCCTGGGCCATTCAGAGCGCCGACAGCTCTTCGGCGAAGACGACGCATTCATAAATCGCAAGGTACAGGCAGCGTTGGGCAACGGTCTTGTTCCCATCCTCTGCGTGGGTGAGACCCTAGAGGAGCGGGAAGCGGGCAAAGCGCAGAACGTCGTGACTCGCCAGGTGCGCGAAGGTTTAGCAGGAGTCGATGCTACTCTCGGAGGCCTAGTGCTTGCTTACGAGCCTGTGTGGGCCATTGGCACAGGCAAGGCTGCGGACGGCGCTACTGCACAGGAGATCATGGGGCTGATGCGGTCGTTGCTACGGGACATTGCAGGAGACGCTACGGGTGAGGCAACGCCGTTGCTCTATGGCGGCAGCGTTACGCCTGACAACGTTGCTGAGTTTGCCGGTCAACTGGACATAGACGGGGCCTTGGTCGGCGGCGCAAGCCTGCGCGCGGATTTGTTTGTGGAAATTGCGCGAGCCATCAGGGACGCACGTCCTGGTTAATAGCGGGGCAGACCTCGTGGTTGAGCCACACACACAACCCACTGTTGTTTTCATTGTTGGAGCAACAGCCTCCGGAAAGACGGAGGCTTCATTGGAGTTGGCGCGACGCTTCCCCGTGGAGATCGTCAACGCTGACAGTCGTCTGGTCTACAAAGGCATGGACATTGGCACTGCCAAACCGTCAATCGCTGAGCAGTCGCAAGTAACCCACCACCTCCTGGATCTCGTGGCCCCTGATGAGCCGTATAGCCTGGCGCTCTATTTACAGCAAGCGCATAGTGCGATTAACACCATTATCGACAACGGTAAGCTGCCCGTGGTCGTGGGCGGCACCGGGCAATATGCATGGGCGCTGATCGAAGGTTGGAACGTGCCTGAGGTGCCGCCCCAACCGGAGCTACGCGGGCAGCTTGAGCGAGAAATTCGAGAACAGGGCGTTGAAGCCCTTGTAACTAGGCTGGCTGAATTGGACCCCGCGACAGCCCAGCGCATTGACCAGCAGAACCCAAGGCGCGTGATACGTGCGCTGGAGGTGGTCCTGACCACCGGTAAGTCGTTCTCTGACCAACGTCGCCGTACACCACCACCGTTCGATCCCTATGTGGCTGGCCTCTGGGTGCCGCGTGATGAGTTGCATCGTCGGATAGACGCCAGGGTGGATGCCATGGTGGAAGCCGGTTGGCTGGAAGAGGTACGCGGTCTACTCAGCCAAGGTTACTCGCCAGAGCTGCCGTCCTTCTCCGGTGTTGGTTACAGTGAGGTAACAGCGGACGTTCGCGGTGAGATGGCGTGGGAGGACGCGTTGGAAAAGACCAGAGTCTCAGTGCACCGGCTGGCGCGGGGCCAGAACGCGTGGTTCAAACACAACGACCCTCGCATCCACTGGGCAGGGTCACAAGGGGAGCTCATTGGAGGACTGCGCGAAGCAGCCCTATGGTAGAATCAGCATCGCGGCCACGATGACGGCCGAGCGCCAAACTTAGGAAGCAAATGCAGTTCACGAAGCTCCATGGAGCAGGTAACGACTACATTCTCGTTGACGGGCTCAGCCAAGAAGCGGACTGGCCCAAGGTCTCTGAGGCCGTATCAGACCGCCACTTCGGCATTGGGTCTGACGGTCTGATTGTCGTCGCGCCTTCTGGCCAAGGCGACGTACGTATGCGCATGTTCAACCCGGACGGTTCTGAGTCAGAGATGTGTGGCAACGGCATCCGGTGCTTCACCAAGTTCGTTCTGGAGCGAGACCTAGTCCCGGGCCACCAAGACGGCATAACCATTGAGACTGGCGCAGGCGTGCTGTCAGTGACGCCTCATTGGGAAAACGGACGCGTTATTAGGGCAACGGTGAACATGGGCGCGCCCGTTCTGCGTGCGCCTGATGTACCCGTGGACCAGTCCAATGCCGGCCTCAGCGACCATTCGGCCATGGACGTAGCACTGATTGAGGAGCTGGACCTCGTGCCCAGTGACATGCTGTTCGACGCCCCCATCTCTATAGACGGGACCACGTTCACGCTCACGGCTGTATCCATGGGCAATCCGCACGCCGTCGCTTTCATCAATCAGCCAGTGGCGGACGTTGACCTTGAGCGCCTGGGTCCGTTGATGGAACACCACGCAGCTTTTCCGCGCCGGGTAAATTTTCACATAGTGAATGTGAAAGGCCGCAACCGCATCCGTGCACGGACGTGGGAACGCGGGGCAGGGCAGACCTTGGCCTGCGCTACGGGCGCCTGCGCA
>JAQBVZ010000088.1 GCA_027625205.1 Chloroflexota bacterium | reverse complement strand
TAATGGCCTCATCAAGACCGTCAGTAGTGTCATGGTCAGTGATAGACGCCACCCGCAATCCACGAGACGCCAGCAAATCTACCAACTCCGTGGGCGAGAGCCGTCCATCGGAAAAGGTGGTGTGCATGTGGAGGTCAATAGGCGACACCGTATTCATCAGTCGATCACCTCATCCACACGCTCAATGCTGAGGGCCAAACCGGTGGAATCATCTATCTCAGCCAGAACGGAGTTGAAGCGGGCTGGGCCGTTCTCAACCGCGTTCAAGCGTTTGGGAAGTCCGGTCAGGAACCGGGCCAACACGTCATCCACCTTCATACCCAACACTGAGTTAACCGGCCCCGTCATGCCAAGGTCCGTGACAAAGGCCGTGCCCTTGGGGAGCACGCGAGTGTCAGCCGTGGCCACGTGTGTGTGGGTGCCCACCAACAGGGAGATACGGCCATCTAGGAACCAGCCCATGGCCCCCTGTTCTGAGGTTGCTTCAGTGTGAAAGTCCACCAGCGTCACCTTGGGCGGGTCTTGCTCCAGTTCCGCCAAGACTCGCTCTACTATCTCAAAAGGCGAGTCCACACCCTCAGGCATGAAAACCCGCCCCTGGATGTTGATCACCGCCACGTCACCAAGACGCAGGTGCCCTCTGCCGGGGGCCAGCCCAGGATAGTTGGCTGGGCGGAGAATGGGCATCTCTCCGTCCAGGTGCGAGATGAAGTCTCGCTGGTCCCAGATATGATTGCCGGAGGTGATGACGTCAGCCCCTGCGGCCAGGATTTCATCTGCGGTATCCAGCGTCAGGCCGTAGCCGCCAGCGGCGTTCTCGCCGTTGACGACCACGAAATCAATGTCACGCTCACGTCGTAAGCGAGGCAGTACGGTAGTAAGAGCACGCCGCCCGGACTTGCCCACAATGTCCCCCACCATGAGCACTCTCATAGCAAATGCTCCATTGGCTTACGCACCACCCCGCTCATTCCTTCCGCAAAGCGCCTACTTGGCATAGTCCACTGACCTGGTCTCCCTGATGACTGTCACCTTGATGGCGGCCGGGTATACCAGGTTTTCTTCAATCTTCTTGACCACGTTGCGAGCCAGAGACGCAGCCTCAATGTCATCTATGTCCTCTGGCTTCACCATAATGCGGATCTCACGTCCAGCCTGGATGGCAAAGGACTTTTCAACGCCCTCAAAGCTGTTGGCCACGTCTTCCAGGGCCTCAAGCCGCTTGAGATAGAACTCCAGCGTGTCACGGCGCGCACCCGGCCTGGCGGCGCTCATTGCATCAGCTGCAGCCACCAGGAACGCCTCAGCGCTGCCACGGTCATCCTCATGATGCTCGTTTACAGCGTCACGGACGGCATCAGGGAGGTTGTAGCGCTTAGCAATCTCATCACCAATTTCAACGTGGGAGCCTTCAACCTCATGCGTCATGGCCTTACCGATGTCGTGGAGGAGGCCGCCAGCCTTAGCAACCTGCACGTCAGCTCCTACCTCAGCAGCCAACATACCAGCAATCTGGGATACCTGGACCGCATGTTGCAGGATGTTCTCACCGTAACTGTAACGGTACTTCAACCGCCCCAAGAGCTTGATTAGTTCAGGGTGCAGGCCGCGCACGCCGGCGTCAATAATGGCCTGGTCGCCCGCCTTGCGCATGCTCTCTTCTACTTCCTGTTGGGCCTTCTCCACCGTCTCTTCAATCCGGGCCGGATGAATGCGGCCGTCAGAGACCAGCTTGGTCAGAGCCAGGCGGGCCACTTCCCTTCGGACAGGGTCAAAGCAGGAAATGGTGACTGCCTCAGGCGTGTCATCAATAATGAGGTCCACGCCGGTTGCTGCCTCAAGTGCGCGAATGTTGCGGCCCTCACGGCCAATGAGCCGGCCCTTCATTTCATCATTGGGCAGAGGCACAGAAGAGGTAGTGCTTTCCGAGACGACATCTGCAGCAAGCCGTTGAATTGCCAGGGAGACTATCTCTTTGGCCTTGTCATCAGCCTGGTCTTTTATCTCCTGCTCCATCTCGTAGTAGCGCTTATTGAGATCGTAGTGCATCTCTTCTTCAGCCCGGTGCATGATGTCTTCTTTGGCCTCTACCATGGTGAGAGACGCCACTGACTCCAGCACCTTAATCTGCTGTCCCTTGAGCTCCTCCACTTCCTCGCGGTCACGGTCCAAGGCAGACTCCCTGTCAATGATGGCCTGCTCCTTGTCAGAGATGGAGTCCCCCTGTTGTTGGATCTTCTCCTGGCGCTTGTCCAGGCCTTCCTCCCGCGTCGCAAGTCGGCTCTCAAAACGCTGAAGTTCCTTGCGCCTTCCCTTCAGGTCATCCTCAGTGCTTCTCCTAACCTGTGACGCCTCTTCCCGGGCGTCCGCAACAATCTTCTTGCGTTGGTCTTCAGCCTCGGCCAAGATGCGCTCCGCTTCACCACCTGCCGCGGTGGCGGTCCGCTTCACCTGTTGGGTGTGCATCAAAAATCCAACGGCGCCACCAAGTGTCAGGGATAAAACAACCGCCAGTAAAATAACTACTATTTCCATAATCTCATCTTCCTTTCCAACCTTCCGACGGGTCCCTTATTACCAAGGGCCCTCTACTAAGAGTACGTTTGGACAGTTTCGTCTAGTTGTTCTTGCTGCTGCAGATACGCGCGCAGCGTCCGTCCCACCAGGGCGCTGGAGAAGCCCCTGCGGAACAGATACCCGGCTAATCTGCGTTGAAAACGTTGGGAGTCCAGCCCTTTCAGGCGTCCCACGTAAGACTGTGCGGCCTGTTCTATGAGGGCCTCGTCATCCATCCCATCAACCGCCGTGCCGACGACCGCGGCGTCTATGCCACGCTGCAGCAGTTCACGGCGTACCAGCCTTTCACTACGGGGCCGCGACCGCTCTCTGCTCTCACGCCACGCCTCCGCAAAGGCGGCGTCATTGAGCAGGCCAGCGGCCTCAAATTCATTCACTACGGCATCTGCAATGGCATGGGAAAAGCGGCGGCGCAGACTTGTGCGGACCTCAGCCACGGCGCGCTGGCGGACGGCAAGCAACCGCAGCGCCGCGTTACGTGCGGCCTGATGGTCGTTGGAATGGTCCTGATGAACCTTCATGTGCGCGCTTCACCCCTTTCTGGGTAGCGGCGCGGGAGTATGCAGACGAACTGAGAAGGAGCTCTTTCTTACTTCTCCGCTGACACTGGTACAGGAACGGCCTCTATGGTCGCTTCAGGGTCATCCGCCGGGGCTGCTGCATTGCCCTGGTCTTCTGAACCTTTGTTGAAAGAGCGAATCCGTTGTTCTATTTCTTCCATTACGCTGGGGTTTGCCCTGAGGAAATTCTTGGAGTTCTCTCTACCCTGGGCCAACCGCGTCTCTCCGTAGGAGTACATGGCCCCTGCCTTGCGGACTAGTCCCAATTCCACTCCAAGGTCAATCAAGTCACCAGACTTACTGATTCCCTCTGTGAACATGATGTCAAATTCCGCCTGCCTAAACGGCGGAGCCACCTTGTTCTTAACCACCTTGGCCCTAACTCGGGTGCCCATGGCCTCGGTCCCCTGCTTGATGGTCTCCACCCTACGCAGGTCTATACGGACCGAACTGTAAAACTTCAATGCCCGCCCACCCGGCGTCACCTCTGGACTGCCAAAAAACACGCCTATCTTTTCACGGAGTTGGTTCACAAACACAACGGCGGTGCCAGAATGGCTGGTGGCTGCCGTCAGCTTACGCAGGGCCTGGGACATGAGCCTTGCCTGGAGGCCAACATGAGTGTCACCCATGTCTCCTTCCAGTTCAGTGCGAGGCACCAAGGCCGCCACGCTGTCAATCACGATGACATCCACCGCGCCGCTGCGAACCAAATATTCGACAATTTCCAGAGCCTGCTCCGCAGTGTCGGGCTGCGAAACGAGCAACGTCTCAACGTTTACTCCGCATAGGGCTGCATATGCTGGGTCAATGGCATGCTCAGCGTCAATACACGCCGCAACGCCACCAGCTCTCTGGGCTTCCGCCATGATGTGGTAACACAGGGTAGTCTTTCCAGCTGACTCCGAGCCGTAAATCTCGGTTACTCGCCCCTTGGGCACTCCCCCGATACCGAGGGCCAGGTCCAAGGAAATTGAGCCAGTTGGAATTGCCGCCACATGCTTATCAATGGAAGTTTCTCCCAGACGCATGATGGAGCCGCGACCGAATTGGCGCTCAATCTGGCCTAGGGCCAACTCCAGCGCTTTCTCCTTCTCAGACACTTGTAAGCACCTCTCCGCGACACCAATTCAAAGCCAATCCTACCACACAAACTTCTGGGCTCACAAGCAGCGAATGTCCCATTACAATGGCTATACGGCCACGGAAAAGGCACATCAAATAAGATTGAGCAAATGGAATCAGTTACGGTCAGTTTGGGGTGGGCCGGTAGCGATTGACCAGGGGCAGGCGTCGGTCTCTACCAAAGGCACGAGGGGTGATTTTCACGCCTGGCGGCGCTTGGCGGCGCTTGTACTCACTCCCGTCCACCAGGCGGGCTGTGAGCGCCACATGTTCAGGGGACGCTCCGCTGGAAAGTATCTCAGCCAGGGTCAGGTCATCTTCAACATAGCCTTTGAGAATGGGGTCTAGGTCAGCATACGGAGGCAGAGAGTCTTCATCCTTCTGGTCTGGACGGCGCTCCGCTGAG
>JAQBVZ010000087.1 GCA_027625205.1 Chloroflexota bacterium | reverse complement strand
ACAGGTGCCTGTGGCGGACTACATGACGGGGCTTGCAGAAGGCGGTGCTCCGCCACGCATCGGCGTATTGCGGGGTTACTTCACAGACTGCTCTGGTGACGAGACACGCGAGAACCTGGACTGGGTGATAGCGCGCCTGGTTGAGGCGGGCGCGACGGTGGAAGAGGTGGACACGGGCGTGGACTTTGAGGAGATGTTTGTGGCCCACAACACCATGGTCCCGGCTGAGGCTGCGGCCTTCCATGAGTCAATGTTCCGTGACCACGCTGAGGACTATGGCCCCAAGATACGAGCTGTCATTGAGAAGGGATTTGGCATATCCGGTGTGGAGTATGCGAGGGCCAGCCAGGTGCGTGCAAACGCCTTTGCACGCATAAGTGAGGCCATGGAACGCGTTGGCGTGCTGCTGTCTCCCACCGCCGTTACGCCTGCGCCCAAGGACCTGACCAACACGGGAGACCTGCGGTTTCAAAGCCATTGGACGTTCCTGGGGCTACCGGCCATCTCATTGCCGTCTGGCTTGGCCAAGGACGGCCTTCCCTTTGGCATACAGTTTGCGGCGGGAGCATTCCAGGAGGCACGGCTGCTGAGTGTGGCGGCGTGGTGTGAAAGGGTTCTGGACGTAAAGCTGGTGCCGCCCATAACCATGGGCTAACGCACAGCATAGGATGGCTAGTCGGGAGGGTCGCTGACAGGTGTGGAGCCCTGGTCATCAGTGCGTTGTATGTCTACTACCAGCGCCATGCCGGTCTCTCGCTGGCGGGATGTCCATGACGCCAGGTGTATATGGACGGGCGTTGGGCTGCCGCCGTTGGACCGCATCCAGGTGTCGTAGGAGCCCTGCTTGCCCTCGCCATGGAGGTAGTCTTCCCATCGCAGTGGAGGCGGGTTTGCGGTCATGGCAATGGATGAGAAAGGGCGTCCCAGCAGCTTGTCAGGCTCCGCACCCAGCACTTCCAAGGACGCGCCGTGGACGCTGCGAATGAGCCCTGATGAGTCCAGTGACAACGTGGTGCGTCCTCCGTTCTCATAAAGCATTTGATACTGAGACAGAAGGTTGTCCAGGCGCTGGTTGACCCCCGTGAGGCGCAGCAATGAGAGCCGGAAGATAACCATGAGCGTGCCCGCCACGCCAATGCCGGAAGCCTGAATGATAAAAGCGGACCAGTGCAGCCGGTCCGGCGCAGTGAAGGCCATGCCAGCGCCTGTCCATGCAACCATGTTCCAGATGATGATCTGTGTGGCCAGGGCAACCCTGGTGCTTCTGTAGAAGGGGAGCGTCAGAGGTAAAACAAAGAAGATGGTGAGCACCTCAACGGAGGCTGGCCCGCCAAGCGCCATACCCACCACACCGCCGGCAGCCACCAGCAGCATGGTGTACCACCTGATAAGCGCCACCCATAAGAAAAGGCCCAGGGCAACGTGGGTGACTAACTCTGGCACCACAAGTGCGGGGTTCTCACCCTTCCCCAGCCAGAGGATGAGATAAATGGCTATGCCCATGACCGCAAACTGGACAGCCAGAACAAGCCGCAACCTGTACGTGGCGCGGTCTAACGGGCCTACGGACGTCGGCACTAGCCAGCCTAGTAACGACATGCCCACCTTTCCTAACTAGCGCAAATTAACCTGCGGAGCTTTGCTGAGGAGACTGAGGCCCAACGGGACTCTCATAGGAGGCGTCGTTAGCTCCATTGTCGTGGACATCATCAACAGAGACGCCCTGGTGGAGTGCGTGGTGCTGGGCGTAGAGGCCATTCTTGGCCAGAAGCTCGTCATGAGTGCCAATTTCAACAATCTGTCCCTGCTGCATAACCACAATCTTGTCTGCGTTGCGGATGGTGGACAGCCGGTGGGCAATGACAAAAGCGGTGCGCCCTATCAGCAGGCGTTGGAGCGCGCCCTGGATGATTTGTTCCGTGTGCGTGTCTATGCTTGCGGTTGCCTCATCCAGCACCAATATTCTGGGGTCTGCCACCAGAGCCCGAGCAAAGCTGATGAGTTGGCGCTGGCCAATGCTGAGGTTGCCTCCGCGCTCGCCCAAGACGGTGTCATAGCCATCCTTCAGGCCCATGATGAACTCATGAGCACCAACGGCCTTGGCCGCCTCCTCAACCTCCTCCGCACTGGCCTCCGTGTGGCTGTAGCGTATGTTTTCACTGACCGTGTCAGAGAACAGGAACGGCTCTTGCGGCACCATTCCCATCTGCTTGGCCATCGAGGTACGTACCACATCCCGAACGTCTGCGCCATCGATTGTGATACGGCCAGCTGTAACGTCAAAGAACCGGGCCAACAGCGCCACCATAGTGGTCTTGCCCGCGCCGGTGGGTCCCACAAAGGCCACCAATTCTCCAGGCTCCACTGTGAGGTCTATGTTTTGAAGGACCGGGCTGCCTGGCGTATAAGCAAACTCCACACCTTCAAACTTGACTGCACCTTGAATGAGAGGCATTGGCAAGGCGTCTGGCTTGTCCTGTACCTCTGGCTTAAGGTCCAGCATGTCGAAAATTCTGGAGCCGGAGGCCATGGCCTTTTGCAACTGCGTGTACTGCATTGTCATCTGGCGGATGGGGTCAAAGATACGCTGGATGTAGAGCGCAAAGGCTATGAGCACTCCAATCTCAAGGACCCCGTCCAGCGCCAGCTGGCCGCCAACCATGACGGTGGTGGCAAGGGCCACGGCTGTGAACCCCTCTACCACTGGCATGAGTCCTGCGGAGATCCTGCTGGACTGGAGGTTGGCTTGGAGGTGCTCAGTGTTCAGATTATCGAAGTTGTCGTAGTTGGTGTCCTGTCGGTTCAGTCCCTGTACCACTCGTATGCCAGAGATGTTCTCCTGCAGCCCCACGTTCACACGAGCTATGGCTTGCCGTACACGAAGAAAGCTCTTCCTGGCGTACTGCTGCCAAATGATGATTACTATTATGAGCAGCGGGATGGTGACCAGAGTCAGGCCCGCGAGCATAGGGGCCATGATGAACATGGCCCCTATGATGACGAACAATGCCAGGAGGTCTGCCAGGCTCATGATGAGGATAAAGAAGAACTCTTGGAGCTGATAGACGTCGTTTTGCACGCGAGACATGATTGCACCAACGGGGTACTTGTTGTGGAAGCCCATGGACAGGTCTTGGAGATGGCTGAATAACTCTGAGCGCAGGTCATGGAGCACCCGTTGGCCCGTGTAGGCCAATATCACCTGGTGGAGGTAGTTAGCGGCAAAGTGCACTACCAACAGCAGGGCAAACGCTATGACCAGGCGGTTTAGTCCATTCAGGTCACCCACGGCTATGTGCTTGTCTATGGCAGTGCGGATAATCCACGGAATGGCCACTACTGCGGAGGTGTACATCAAAATGGTGAGAATACCGGCGAACCCGAGGAGCCGATACGGCTTCATGTAGTGGGAGAGGCGGAGCATAACCTTGTTGTCATAGAGCTTGCCCAACTCTTCATCAAAGCTCTCTTGGCCTGCCCTTGCTATGCCGCCTCCGTAGCCGCCGTGCCTCATACCGGACCTCCGGCCTGGCCTGGAAGGCTGGCTAGCCGTTCCCAGACCGCTTGAGCGGCAGCCTCAGGGTCTCTCTGAAGGTCGGCTAGTTGCTGATAGAGCCCACCGCCTGCAAGGAGTTGCTGCGGCGAGCCTGATTCAGCGATGCGACCGTTCCCTAAGACCACCACGTTGTCCGCGTGCTGCACAGACGTAATGCGGTGTGCAATGACAAACGTGGTACGCCCCTTAACGACAGCGGTCATAGCCTGTTGGATGCGAGCCTCCGTTGCGGCATCAACGTTGGAGGTTGAATCGTCCAGAACAAGGATGGGCGGGTCCATCAGGAGCGTGCGGGCAATGGAGAGTCGCTGACGTTGCCCTCCTGAGAGGGTCACTCCACGCTCACCCACCAGAGTGTCGTAGCCGTTCGGCAGCAGCATGATTTCATCATGAAGCTGGGCCATCTTGGAGGCGTTGACCACCTCATCATCAGTGGCGTTCGCTTTGCCGTACGCGATGTTCTCCCAGATGGTGGTGCTGAAAATGAACACGTCCTGCTGGACAATCCCAACCGCGCGTCGCAGGGACTCCAGCGTGATGTCACGGATGTCGGTATCGTCAATGGTGATGCTGCCGTCGGTCAAATCGTAGAAACGACTCAGCAGGTGGACCATGGTGCTCTTACCGGAGCCGGGAGAGCCCAGCAGGGCTACCACCTGTCCGGGAGCGGCGACCACGGATATGCCTTGCAGCACAGGTTTGCCGCCGTAACCAAACCCTACGTTGTGGAACCCCACTGACCCTTTAATGCCAGCCAGCGTCTTGGCGGTGGGACTCTCTTGGACTGCGGACTTGGCGTCCAGCACTTCAAAGATACGTTCACCGGAAGAGACCGCCCTGGCGAAGGTGTTGACCAGCCAGCCAATCATGCGCACGGGCTGGACCAACAGGCCAATGTAGAGGATGAACTGAGCTAGCTCTCCCTCCGTGATGCGACCTTCCACCACCGCTCGGCCCCCGAGCCACAGAATGGCTCCAGTGGCGCCAAAGAAGATGAACGTCATAACCGCAGTGTTGGAGGCCTGGAGTTTCTGTGCGTTGTATGTTGATCTGAAAACCTGATTGGTATGCCGGTCAAACTTTGCTTGCTCATGCTCCTCCGCACCGAAGGCCTTCACCACACGGGT
>JAQBVZ010000086.1 GCA_027625205.1 Chloroflexota bacterium | reverse complement strand
TCATCGTCAACAATGCGGTCTTGGTATTGGTAGCCGTGACCTGGACGCTAGTCCGAGGCACCAGCATCTCCGCTCAGTTCTCTCACGGCGCTCTCCCACTCATCTACCTCATAATTGCGTCAGCTTTCCTTAGCGTTGGAGTGATGAGTCTCTACAAAGCGCTGAGCTTGGGGCCAGCCTCCGCCGTGCAGCCCATCTTTGCGCTGAATTTTGTTGTGGTATCGGTGCTGGGGTTGTTGCTGCTGGGCGAACCGTTCAAAGTTGAGCGCATCCTGGGCCTTGTGCTCGCAGGTGTCGCCATATGGCTGCTGGCGAAGTAGCTGGACGACGTTAGCTTAAGCTCGTACCAAGGGGCGCGTTCATGCACCTGGAAGCCCAGCCGCTCGTACGTGCGGACGGCGGGTGTATTGTCGCCCAGGACTGAAATGCCAATGGGCGTCAAGCCTTTGCTTACCAGATAGTCGATACCCGCGCCAGTGACCACCTTTG
Source organism: Chloroflexota bacterium (assembly GCA_027625205.1). Lineage (GTDB taxonomy): Bacteria > Chloroflexota > Dehalococcoidia > Lucifugimonadales > Australimonadaceae > JAQBVZ01. Next base: position 4,264 of record JAQBVZ010000086.1, on the reverse strand, counting down.
CAAGGCCGTTGCCCCGCAGGTCAGGGCGCACCCCAACCATCTCTATGTAACTGGGATCACCGGATGAGCTTTGCCGGACCCAACAGTAGGCTACCGTCTCCCCATTTCGGTCGAGGAAAAGGCTCGTGTTGAGCAGACCGGGGAATAGGTCGTTGAGGCTGTAGGCAACTTGCTCCGGCGTGTTGGGGCAGAACCCCCACGTCCCCGTGAAGGCCGCGTTCTGAAGCCAGGTAAGCGTTTCCACCTCATCCGTGTTCATGACCCTGACCTGATAGCCTTCCGACACCTCTATTGAAGCTGGTTGGCCTGAATCCCTGCGCAGGTGCCAGAGTTCCTTTACCTGGGTGAACCCGGCGGAGGAAAACAGGCGCTGTGGGGCCGTGGCGTCACTGGCGACGTTGGTGTGGATTACGGTGTAGTACATGGCTCGTGCGTGAGCTATTGCTGCTTTGAGCAATTCGTCGCCAATGCCCTGGCCTCTATGCTGCGGATGGGCGCCCCTTTCTATGATGCCTCTGTTGATGGGCTCCTCCGCTATCAGAAACAGGTACCCTACTAAGTCAGCACCGCGCCACGCCAGGAAGCAGTCGCGTTCGGGATAGAGCCCTGGCCTGCGATAGAGCCTTTGGGTGTGCTCCTTGACCTCCATCACTGACGATTGGCCTTTGCCAGCAATCGCCGTGAGCAGGCCTGCCAGAGCGTCAATGTCTGGCCAGGTGAAGAGGCGGATGTCCAGTTGATTGGTGGTCATGGTGACGGCTGTGTGATGGGCTGCGTGGTTGGGCTACGGGAGGGTATGATAGCAGAGGAGAGAACCTAACAACCTTGAGGAGACTCAATGGACACGATTGAGACGCCAGCCCGGGCCATGGTGGTGGCCCCGCACCCGGACGATGGCGAGTCTGGATGCTCCGGCACCACCGCAAAGTGGATACGAGAGGGCTGTGAAGTGGTATACGTGGTCTGCACCAACGGCGACAAAGGGACGTCTGATGTAGGGATGACGCCTGAAAAGCTGGCCAGCATCCGTGAGGAGGAGCAGCGTAAGGCGGCTGATGCCCTTGGCGTGAAGGACGTAGTCTTTCTTGGCCACGGTGACGGTGAACTTGAGGGCAACCTGGTGCTTATTGGCGAGCTGGTCCATGCCATACGCCGCTTCAAACCGGACACCATTCTGACCACGGACCCACACCGTACAGAGACCCACAACCACCGGGACCATCGCGTTACAGGCCAGGCGGTGCTGGACGCCTGCTTCCCCTACGCCCGTGACCGCCTCCATTTTGTGGAGCATGAGAAAGAGGGGCTTGAGCCCCATAAGGTAGGCACCGTGCTGTTATGGGGGGCAGACCGCCCAGATGTGATGGTGGACATCACTGACAGCATTGAGGCCAAGCTCACGGCGCTGATGCAACACGCCAGCCAAGTGGGAGACTCTTATAGCGACGTGGCGGAATGGGTGAAGGCGTTTGGCCGCCGTGCCGCTGACCGGGCCAAGGGCACCGGATATGAGTATGCGGAGGCCTTCCGGAAGCTTACGTTCCGGCGCTGAGGCTGCCTGACTACATCAACGAAGATAGGGAAACCAGAGGCCCGCTGGCAAAACTTCTGCCAGCGGGCCTCTATGATGTCGTTGCTTGGCCCTATGCTATGCCGTAGGCCCTATGCGATCTGGTTCCAATCCCAACTCTCGTTGCCGGTCGTGGGAGAATGTTTCAGCGGGCGTGTCTTCCATGCCAACAACTTCATCCAATGTCATCATGCCGCGCGCTTGCAGCACCAGCCGACGCCACAGCACCTGGTGGATGTCCGTGGCTGACAGCATTTCCTGAGTGTCATACCGCTGAGGCTCCACCGCCACAAAGTCCTGACTTGAGAAGTTTGCCTGGGACCACTTGGCCCACAACTTCCAATGTATCTTTTCGTAGACTAGCCCTATCCAACTCCGCGGCTTGACAGCCTTGTAATAGATCTGGCGTGATGTCTTCTCCGTGATGGCCACGCAGGCCCGTGTGAAGAAGCTCTCACCCCTGTTGCCACGGTACATAGATGGGAGATGGTGTCCCCCTTGCCATTCTTCAGGGACATTTTCGTTACTGTAGACGGTAGGTGGGGTTGTCCACCCTCCTGGTTTGGATAACCACAGCCACAACAACCGCCAGCGGTGTTTGGGCCAATAGGCGTCAAGCTGAGGAAAGTAGGTCCGCTGCCAGAGGCTGCCCTTCTTTGTGGGCTGCTTCATTGGAGTGACTCCGGTGCTTGAACTGCCGCCGCCGGTCCTTCCTGTCAGCACACCGGTCACAATGGCGCGTCCGTTGACCATCTTCTGCCGTCCGCCGTAAGGTCAGCTGATAGGACGCATGGCCACAATGAAATTACGCGCCGCGTTTCTGTGGACGTAGGGCACGTGGGCGTCACCGCCGTTCTCCAGGGCCACGTTCCACTGGGCGGGCCATATCTCGTCAAAGAAAAGAATGTGGCTGTCGCTGTCAAAGAATTCAGGAGGTACGTCCTCTTCAATGGGGGCGGGCGCTTCGTTACCCATCCACACAAAGACCATGCCTTTGTGGGTCTGGGTGGGGTACTTGCGGGCCTGTACCTTGCCGGGAATCTTGGACTCCGGCCATTCAGGGAGCACCGCCAGCACATTGCCGTCGCTGTCAAACGTCCATCCGTGGTAGGGGCAGGACACCGTGCCTTCAAAGTGGCAGTCGCCGTGCATGAGAGAGCCGCCGCGGTGGGGGCAGACGTTCCAGAGGGCAGCCACGTTGCCGTCCTTGCCCCGGAAGAAGACCACGTCCTCCCCCAGCATCTTCAAGCCAACGGGCTTGCCCTTAACCTTCCTATCTTCCAGTGCGGGGTACCAATATTCCTTCAACCCCAATGGGGGGATAAGTCCGCGAATGTCCTTAACCGACGGCACCGCCCTCCGTTCCGTGGCCACGCTACCACTGGTCACGGCATCCTTTGGCTTTACATCCACCATGGTCAGGCCTCCTGAGAATCCCTTTTCAATGGTGGCGAGTATACCACGAGTGAAAGGCCACTGAATTTGTCCATTCAGAGATGGAATCAGTAAGAAATTGGCAATATGTTGGCCGTGCTCTTACAAACTAAGGAGGTGTGAGCGGATTCCAGGTATTAAAAAAGGCCAGGCATAAAGCCTGACCTTCTGTATTACCTTGCTGGCGACCCGGACGGGATTCGAACCCGTGATCTCCTCCTTGACAGGGAGGTGTGTTAAGCCAAGCTACACCACCGGGCCATGCTCTGCAGTGTGGGCTCACGGCCCACGGAACGTCACCACGTTCAACCCATACCCTTGAAGCCCACTGTCACCACTGACCCTTCCACCATCACGGGAGTGGTGAGGTCGCCGCCCGTCAGCTTCTTGAGCTCTTCAACGGCCTCCGGGTGCACGCTGATGTCAACTTCACGGTAGGGAACGCCGTCCGCATCCAACTCTTCTTTCTGGGCGTTGGAATAGATGCATTCCGGGTGTGTGTATATGACCAGCGTGGGCGCTTCAGTAGTCATGGTCTATTCATCATAGCAGGGGGCTGTAGGGGGCGCAAACGTCTCCGTGACCTTACTTTTCCGGCTGGGCGTCCTTTGCAAAGCCGGACAGGATAACTTGCAACTCCAATGAGGTGGTGTAAATGGCCTCCGGCACCTTGGACGCCGCTTTCCCCACAGCGTCCTCTGAGCCATCTACGAATACGATTGGTATCTCACTGCCCCCTTTTCGGGACCGCAGGTAGGCGGCGGTCTCTCTGCCGTGGGACGGCAACCGCGCCAGCGAAATCACCACCACGTCAGGAGGATCACCAAGGATACGTCTACTCGCCCGGTCACCGTCTTTAGCTTCCAGCCGTACGTCCCAGCCATCCTCGCGAAACGACGACGTTCGGGCCTCCGCCTCAGCGGGATTCCAGTGGATATAGAACAACCTACCCTTGGGGTTCATATGTGTACTCAAGGCTCCTATTCGTCGTACGCCCGAAACACCAGGCAGGTGTTCTGCCCCCCAAAGCCAAAGCTATTGGAGAGCACGGTGGTCACCGCCTGCACACGAGCCTCATTGGGGACGTAGTCCAAATCGCAAGTAGGATCTGGCGTCTCTTGGTTGATGGTTGGATGAATGATGCCACTGAGAATGGTCTGCACGCAGGCGACCGCCTCCATGCCGCCAGCGCCACCCAGGGCATGGCCAATCATGGATTTGGTAGAACTGACAGGGACTTTGTAAGCCTGGTCTCCAAAC
>JAQBVZ010000085.1 GCA_027625205.1 Chloroflexota bacterium | reverse complement strand
AGCCCGCTCCTCTGGCGCAAGGTGCAGCGCGGCCTTTCAGCCGGGCGCGTACAGTCCGTGGCGCTGCGTTTGGTGGTTAGCCGTGATCGGGAAATTGAAGCCTTTGTACCGCAGGAGTATTGGACCCTTGAGGCCGCGCTCCAGACGGACAACAGCAAGTCCTTCACTGCACGCCTCCATGGCACAACAAGCACCAAGGAGCGTCTTGAGCTCCCCAATGAAGGTGCAGTGCTGGCCATCACGGGTGACCTCCAGGGCGCGAGCTACTCCATCTCCAATGTAACCAAACGAGAGGTGAAGCGGCGGCCCTCAGCCCCCTTCATCACCAGCACCTTGCAGCAAGAGTCATGGCGCAAGCTGCGTTTCTCCGCGCGCAAGACCATGCAGGTTGCCCAGCAACTCTATGAAGGTATCTCCGTGGGCAGCGAGGGTGAGGTTGGTCTCATCACGTACATGCGTACAGACTCCACCCAGGTGGCCGCCAGCGCCGTGAATGAGACACTGGCCTACATCCGTAAGCACTACGGCACGGAGTATGCCCCCAAGGAGCCCAGGCGCTACACCAGCAAGTCCAAGGGCGCTCAAGAGGCCCATGAGGCCATCAGGCCCACCGGCGTTGCCCGCGACCCGCAGGCGCTCCGAGCGTACCTATCAAGCGACCAGTTACGCCTCTATGAGCTCGTCTGGAAGCGCATGGTAGCCTCTCAGATGAATGACGCCATCCTTGACCAGACCCAGGTGCAGGTGGAGGCCCCCGGCCGCACCGGAGCCACCTACGTCTTCCGTGCCAGCGGCTCCACGGTGAAGTTCCCTGGCTTCCGCGCCCTGTACATGGAGGGCGTTGACGACGACTCAGAGGAACAAGAGGAAGTGCTGCCGGAGATCACAAAGGGTCAGGCGCTGACTTGCCAGGAGCTAAAGCCTGACCAGCACTTCACCCAGCCGCCCCCACGCTTCACTGACGCCAGCCTGATCAAATTGCTGGAAGAACATGGCATCGGCAGGCCCAGCACCTATGCGCCCATCATCAGCACGCTGGTGGACCGGCAATACACGTTGCGGGAACGGGGTGCCCTTAACTCGACACGGCTCGGTCAAGTGGTCAGTGACCAGCTCACCGCCCACTTCCCGGACATCATGGACCTAGACTTTACCGCCAACCTGGAAGAGCTGCTGGACAAGGTTGCCAGCGGTGAACAGGAGTGGGTGCCTCTTCTCACGGAATTCTACGGCCCCTTCACTGCGGCCATGGAAAAAGCCAAGGAGGAGATGCCTCGTGTGAAGGTGGAAGAGCCAACTGACGAGATCTGCGAACTCTGTGGCCGCCCCATGGTCATCAAACGCGGTCGTTTTGGGCCCTTCCTCTCATGCTCTGGCTTCCCTGAGTGCAAGAACAGCAAGCCCATTGTGCAAAAGACCGGCGCTCTCTGCCCAGTTGATGGCGGAGACTTGGTGCAACGCAAAGGCAAGGGACGCATCTTCTTTGGATGCTCTAAATACCCAAACTGCACCTTCACGGTAACCCGCCGCCCCTTGGAGTCACCGTGTCCCGTCTGTGGCAGGCCGTGACGACGCTGAGTGCGTGAATCACGACTACAAGGGCCCCGTGCCTGAAGCAGAGGTCGCTGAGGCCGTCTAAGGCCCTATGACCTTCGAGGGCAGATTAATGGACCTCCTCCTGGCATACAAACGACACCTGGCTGCCGGTCGTGGCCTTGCTCCTCTCACCCTCCGAAACTACGTTGCGGACGTAACTCCCTTCCTGGAGTACCTGGAGCAGCAGGAGCTTGACCTGGGCAGCAGCGACTCAAGCTTGCGAGTATTCGTTTCCCGGCTTGGGCAGGAGCACGTCCTCAAAGAGTACCGCTCTCTGGTGCGAGACTACGTCGCTTGGTTGCTGGAACGCCGCACGCTGCGGTCGGGCCGTAGGGCTGGCAAGCGCGGCCATGGGCAGGCAAGCGTCGTAAGGTCAATGACGGCGCTCCGCTCGTTTTTCAGGTACCTCATCACAGATGGCATTGTGCCGGACGCTCCCATTTGGGCGGTCCGCTCCACCATGATGCGCCAGTTCACGCCAAAGCTGCCTCAGCGGCTGCCCGACATCGTCTCCAAGGGTGAGGCGGACACGCTATTGAACGCTCCTGCCAAGCAAGACAGGGAGACATCACAAGCCCTCGCCCTACGTGACGCGGCCATTCTGGAGTTGCTGTACGGGAGCGGGCTGCGCGTCAGTGAAGCGGTTGCCCTTAATATGGACAATATCTCGCTGCAGGACAGAGTGGCGCAAGTATGGGGCAAGGGCAACAAAGCCCGCCAGGTGCCCATTGGCAGGCCAGCGGTGGCAGCCATTCAACGCTACCTGGACCAAGGACGACCATCGCTGACGGCATCCGCCTCAGAGCAATCGCTGTTCCTCAACCGCCGTAAGGGTCGCCTGTCCACCAGGGCCGTTCAACGTCTGGTACGTCGATACGCCACGGAGGTTGGGCTGCGTGAGGGCGTACACCCGCACACGCTGCGACACAGTTTTGCCACCCATCTGCTGGACGGTGGCGCTGATTTGCGGGTCGTGCAGGAGCTGCTAGGGCACTCGTCGCCAAGCGCCACCCAGGTATACACTCACGTAAGCCAGGTTGAGGCGCAGAAGGTCTATATGAGCGCGCACCCGCTGGCAGGCCGGAAGGCCGCCAAGAAAGAAGTAACGCCATGAGCGTCCTTGTTATCAACGGCCCCAACCTCAATATGCTCGGCCAGCGTGAGCAGGACATTTACGGCTCCCTCACCCTTGCGGACATTGAAGCCCGTGTAAAGACCCACGCTGAATCGTTGGGTGTCACGGTGGAGTTCTTCCAGTCCAACAACGAGGGCGAGATTATCGACTACGTCCAAAAACATCAGAGCGACGCCATCGGCATTGTCATCAACCCCGGCGCGTTCACCCATACCAGCGTTGCCCTGCGAGACTGCCTCGCCATAGTTACCGCGCCTGTCGTGGAGGTGCACATCTCCAACATCTACGCTCGTGAGGAGTTCAGGCACCTCTCGTACGTCGCGCCAGTCGCAGACGGTCAGATCTCCGGCCTCGGCTGGCAGGGGTACCTGCTGGCCCTGGACTACATCGCCGCGCAGGCAGGGAGCAAATAATGGGCATCCAGCAGCGCATCGACCGTCTGCGACAGCGGATGACCGAAGAAAAGCTGGACGCCTTCTTCACTGGATCTCCAGAGAACCGCAACTACCTGTCTGGCTTCACCGGAAGCGCCGGTTATCTCTTTATCACGGCCAAGGACGCGTCACTTGCCACTGACTTCCGGTACGTGGAGCAAGCGGGCCAGCAGTCGCCTCTCTACAGCGTGGTGCGCATCAGTGGGAAGCTGGACTGGTTCACACAACTTGTCTCGGACTCCGGGGCGCGTCGCATCGGGTTTGAGGCTGACAATATGACTGTATCCCAGCACCAATCACTCAAGGACGCCTTGAAATCCCTGGAGTCCAAACCCAAGTTGGTCTCCACCAACGCGCTGGTTGACCAGATACGGGCCGTGAAGGACCCTGAGGAGCTAACCGTGATGGAAGAGGCCATCCGCATAGCGGACAAGGCCATGGACAGCGTCACGGAGCGCATGCGCCCCGGTATGACAGAACTGGACGTGGCGTGGCAAATGGAACTGGCCATGCGTGAGCTTGGCGCAGACGCCATCTCGTTCGATACCATCGTAGCGGCAGGGCCCAACGGCGCAAAGCCGCACCACCACCCTACTGACCGACGCATTGAGAAGGGTGAGCCCGTGGTTATAGACATGGGTGCCAAGTACAACTGGTATTGCAGTGACATCACGCGCACGGTGGTGCTGGGCAAGGCAGATGACACCTTCCGCAAGGTCTATGACACTGTGCTGGCCGCCCAGGAGACGGCAGAGGCCACGGTCCGCGCGGCCATGACCGGCGGCGATACTGACGAGTTGGCGCGAACGGTGATTGCCCAAGCGGGCCACGGGGAGCACTTCGGTCACAGCCTGGGCCACGGCATAGGACTGGCCGTCCATGAATACCCTCGCGTGGGACCTTCGGCAGCGGGTCTATTGACCGACGGCATGGTCTTCACCATAGAGCCGGGCATCTACCTCACTGGCTGGGGCGGTGTCCGCATAGAGGACATTGTCGTGCTGGAAAACGGCCTGGCGCGCATCATCACCGCCGCCCACAAGCGCGACGTTGTGCAGGTGTAGTTGGCAAACCCGCTCATCTTGAGCCAAGTAAGGGAGCGCAGAGGGCATAGCCCTTTGACGGGAGAGTGAAAAGCCTGTCCTGAGCATAGCCGAAGGAAGGGTGTCCCTCTTTCCTTAAACCCAAATAAGTTATCGGGGTGGGCCGGTGGGAAAAGCCAACGTCCTGTCCCACGTCATAAAGCCTCGTTCTTCCTCTGACAATTACCCGTTGTCGGAATACAGCGCCCCCTCCTACACTGGTTTATGTCTATATACGCATGCGCCGCACAGGGCCACACCTCGCCAACCTAAGCTCATGACGCACAATGACGCTAAATGGCGCAGTAAAATCAAAAAATCCTTCGTGACTTAGGATTAGCCAGGAAACCAGCAATTAGCTCATCCTTATAGAGGAGGGTTCATGGAGAAAATACGCGCGCTATCACGTTCTTTGGCATATCGGCTATTGTGGTTCCTCTTAATTCTTGGGTTGGTAATCACGATAGCGTCTCTGACAATTCAGCCCACTGACGAGGCATCGGTGACCATTAGCATCA